>CAMAKT010000117.1 GCA_945836135.1 uncultured Clostridia bacterium
TGTAATATTTGCCAGGGACCAGATTGGATGGGGTACTGTGGCAAATATGCTTCTGGTGGGCTACAGCTTTGATTTCTTTACATGGATTAACAGTATGTGGATTCCGGATAATTTCTTTGACACATGGGCTGCAAGAATCCTTGTGATGATTCCGGCTTTGTTTGTCTTTGTATTAGCAGCATCCACGTATATGGCGGCATCCCTTGGAACCTCGCCATATGATGCAATCTCCTATATTCTGGCAGACAAGTTTAAGAAGGTGCCGTTTCGCTTTGTAAGAATATGCTGGGATGTTACGGTGTGCCTTGCGGGCTGGGCACTGGGCTCAACGCTGGGAATAGTCACTGTGCTTATGGCATTTGCATTGGGACCGGTTATCACACTAATGAAGGAAAAGGTTATTGATAAATACCTATAAAAAGAGAAAACATTATTCCTTCGGAGCTAAAGCGTCTGTGGAATGGAGGTAGTATTATGGAGATTATGGATGAATATAAGCTGGAGGCTTTCAGGGAGTATTTTGACAGAGGTGAGATGAGACGTTTCCGGGAGCTGATGATGTATTATGAGTGCGCCATGCTTGAGGTCAAGACTAAGCTGGATGTGCTTAACAAGGAGCTTTCACTTCGTAAAAGCAGGAACCCCTTTGAGTCAATCAAGTGCAGGATTAAGTCACCGGAGAGTATTCTGGAGAAGCTGACCAGGAGGGGGATACCGTTCTCCGTAGACAATATCGAGAAGGAACTCAATGACATTGCAGGAATAAGGGTTATCTGTTCATTTCCTGATGATATATACGCTCTGGTAGATTATCTGATTGAGCAGGATGATATCAGGCTTGTTACAATGAAGGATTACATCAAAAATCCTAAGCCCAACGGTTACCGCAGCGTACATATTATAGTTGAGGTTCCGATTTTCCTTACGGACAGAAAAAAGCCCATGCGTGTCGAGGTACAGTTTCGTACCATTGCCATGGACTTTTGGGCAAGTCTTGAACATAAATTAAAATATAAGAAAAATATCAAAAAAGCAGAAGACATATCGGAACAGCTTTTTTACTGTGCAGAGCTTATCAGCCAGCTTGATGCGAGAATGCAGCAGATACGCGATAAGATTGAACTAAATGAAGGACAGGATTTTTCAGACGAAGGTGAAAAATGATTTTGTTTTCCGCATAATACAGAGACTCATGGAGATAATAGGGCATATCAAATAGAAAAGGAGATTTAATATGCCAGAATTATCTGATCTTGAATTACAGAATCTGCGCCATCTTATTATGGGGTGTGATCTGTGTTCAGCAAAGCTTACCGAATATGCATCCTGTGCAACAGATACCAAAATTAAGGACTTCTTCGAAAAAGGTGCTGACAGCGCAAAAAAGAATAAAGAAGAGCTTGTGAAGTTCTTAGGCTAGGAGGGACAGGATTATGCAGGAAAAAGTAATGGTAAATGATATATTGACCGGACTCAATGGTGAACTTATGACTTTTGCGGAGATGATTCCACATACTGAGCATGAGCAGCTTAAGAATGTCATGATTCAACAGAGAAATGCCTGTGAGCAGTCGCATAGTGAACTGTATAAGATTGCCCGGGAGAAGGGGTATCATGTTCCATCGGCTATGGCAAAGCCGGATGACATCGCCAATGTAAAGTCTCTTGCCACAAGAGGTGCAATCTAGGTGCACTTTGCGAATGGCGCGGCTGAACTGTTGCAGTTCACACCCTAGCTGTATGAATTATGTATGTGCGGGACGTCCCAATCTGTGTTGGGGCGTTCTGTTTTTGCGCACTTTTTTATCATTGACTTCAATATATTATTTAGCTTATACTATATATAATGTGGAACTTGAAAAGAGGGTAACAATGCATACGAAAAAAATAATATATACAGGTATGGCACTGCTATGCTGCGTCGGTTTGTCGGCCTGTGGCAAAAGTGCAAAGCAGCTTAATAATATAGGAATAGAATATTATAATGACTCAGAATATAAGAAGGCAGCGGACGCGTTCTCTGAAGCGGCCGATAAGGATAAAGAAGGAAAGGCTGAGTATTATGTGAATCTGGGCAAGGCCTATCTTGAACTTGGAGAGTATGAGAACGCACAGGCAGCATTTTTGTCAGCCTTGAAGAAAGAAACAGACAATGAGGAAGCGTACAGAGGACTTGGCGTAGTGTATTATTTTTCGGGGGATTATCCGGATGCTATGGATGCCTTCAGAAAGATTATAGACAACGCAGGCAGAGATTACAGCGATATGGAGCTGGAAGCGCTACAGTATTATGCTTCATTACAGAGCTACTATGGTGACAATGCAGGAGCAATTGACAGCTATACTATTTTAATTCGCAAGAACTATAACACGGCACAGCAGTATTTCCTGCGAGGAAGTATCTATGCGGGACAGGGAATGGAAAATGAGGCTGTACTCGACTATGAGGAAGCACTTAAGCTGTACAGTGACGACTATGAAATATACTACAATATGTATACCAACCTGTTGCAAGCGGGTTTTACACAGCGTGCGGAGTCATATCTCAGGCGGGCACTTAATGTCGAGTGCGCGGACAATCTTCTGAAGGGTAAGACATACTATATTATCGAAGATTATGAGAATGCCCAGAAGTATCTCTCCAAGGCATCCGATGAGGGGCAAATGGAGGCAGATTTCTATCTGGCTATGACATACGAGAAGCTTGGCAATGACGAGGAAGCCAAATCAATGTACGAGGCATATATTAATGATAATCCGTCAGATGCAAGAGTATATAATCAGTATGGTATGTACTATCTTAATAAGGGCGATTATGATTCTGCTCTGGGATATTTCAGTGCAGGACTTGCAACCGGAGGCAGTGAAGGCAAGAGAGAGCTTCTATTTAATCAGGCATGCTGCTATGAATATCTGCATCAGTACAGCATGGCATTTACAAAATTTGAGGAATATCTTAAGGAATATCCGGATGATGCGGCAGCAAAGCATGAATATGAATTTTTGAGTACACGTTAACAACCTAACGGAAATAAGGAAGGTCGAAGGGGTATAGATATGGCAGAGATGATTGATACAGCGCCGGAGATGGAGAAGGTTATACTTATTGGGGTAAGCACATCAGACACCGATGATACATTGCAGTCGCTTGAAGAGCTCGAGGACTTGGTAAAGACAGCCGGGGCCGAAGCAGTGGACAAGGTAATCCAGAATCGTGAGGCGGTGCACCCGGGTACTTATATCGGGACGGGCAAGATTGACGAAGTGAAGAGTCTTGCGACTGAGCTTGGAGCTACAGGAGTGGTGTGCGACGATGAACTTTCACCGGCACAGCTTCGTAATCTTGAGAGTGAGCTAATGATGAAGGTCATGGACAGAACCATGGTAATACTTGATATTTTTGCGAAGAGAGCAGTCACAAGCGAAGGCAAGATACAGGTCGAGGCAGCACAGCTTAAATACAGTCTTGCAAGGTTGGTGGGACTACGAAGCTCACTGTCAAGGGTCGGTGGAAATATGGCGGGTTCTATAGGAACAAGAGGCCCGGGAGAAAAGAAGCTTGAGCTTGACAGAAGACTTATTAAGGACAGGATTGTGCAGCTTAACCGCGAACTTGCGGATATTGAGGAGCACAGAAAGTTGGCACGCACACAGAGAAGCCGCAATGCGATTCCGGTTGCGGCAATAGTCGGCTATACCAATGCCGGTAAGTCAACACTTCTTAACCGACTCACGGATGCAGGAGTTCTTGCAGAGGATAAGCTATTTGCCACACTTGACCCAACTACACGTAATATAGAGTTAGAGAGTGGTCAGAATGTTCTTCTTACAGATACGGTAGGCTTTATACGCAAGCTTCCCCACCATCTTATTGAAGCTTTTAAGAGCACTCTTGAAGAAGCTAAGTATGCTGATATCATTATACATGTTGTGGACTGCTCAAATCCGCAGATGGATATGCAGATGCATGTTGTATATTCTACATTGTCGGAGCTTGGGGCGGAGGATAAGCCGGTTATAACTCTTTTTAACAAAACAGATAAGCTTGAAACCGATGAACTTCCGCGGGATTTGAGAGCAGAGAAGGTTGTGTATGGCTCTGCAAAGACGGGCGAGGGACTTGACGGACTTAAGACAGCGCTGGAAGACATACTCAGAGCGCAGAAGGTATACATTGAGAAAACATATCCATACGATTCGGCGGGCAGGATTCAGCTTATACGCAAGTATGGTCAGCTTTTGTCAGAGGAATACACCGAAAAGGGCATTGAAGTGAAAGCTTATGTGCCGTCAGAGATATACGATAAGGTAAAATAATGTCAGGGGGTAAGGGACTTGAATATAATAGCAGCGGTGGACGCAAATTGGGCGATAGGCTATAGGAATGAGCTATTGGTTAAGATACCTAATGACCAGAAATGGTTCCAGAAGGTAACAACAGGCAAGGTGGTTGTTATGGGACGCAGAACTATGGAGAGCTTTCCTAACGGTATGCCCCTTAAGAACCGCACTAATATTGTCCTTACAGGTGACAGAAAACTCAAGGTCAAGGACGCACAGCTTGTTTACAGCGTGGATGAGCTTTTTGAGTGCCTTAGGAAGTATGACACGAAGGATATATATGTTATCGGAGGAGAGTCGGTATATAATGAACTCCTTCCGTATTGTGATACGGCATATATTACGAAGATTAATTATGAATATCAGGCTGACCGCTATTTTCCGAAACTTGATGAGATGCCGGAATGGCATATTGCTGAGGAAAGCGATGAGCAGACATATTTCGATCTTGAATATACATTTGTTAAGTATGTAAGGGGATAACGTGAAAAATAAGATATCCATAAACAAAGAAAATAAAAAATCGAAACATAAAATGAGCTGGTATGGGATGAGAATATTCTTATACCAGTTTGTTCTTACTTTCCTTCCGGTTATATTGATCAGTGCTTTTACTACATACATTTTCGTTTCAAAAAGCTACGAAAAGATAGAGCTTTCCACAGAGGCAGCAGCTTCACAGCTTCAAAGTAATCTTGATGAGCTGCTTGTACAGCTTCAGGGGTATTATGTTGGTGCTGCTGAGGATGACCGTGTGAAATGGTTTGTCGAGGAGAATGCTTCATATTCTGATTATTCCAGGCTCATTGATGTTTCTGAGGTGTTAAACGGCAATTCGGTCTTTCAGGATTATGTGCGCAGCTTCACTATAATCAACTTTAAAACCAATTGGGTGTTCAGCAGCCGTGGAATGTATCCTTATGATATGGTTATTAATAAGAGCACGATTGAAAAGCTGTATCATAGCAGGGAGGAACAGTATAACCCGTGGTACTGGATGTTCAATTCCGATTACTATGAGGGTATGATGGTTCCGAGGGAATATGTGAATGTTGAGGGGCTGTGTTTTGTTATACGGCTTCCGGCTATTGGGCGCAATTCAAATGCAATGGTAATTGCCAATATCGATTACAATGCACTTATTGCCAAGGTGGGAAATAATCTGTCAGAGTATGACGGAGCCATTATAACAGATGCGGGGAATATTATATATTCAACCGACTCAGAACTGGCGCAGCGTCTGCTTGAACAGCCTGACGGTAACGTTGTAAAGCTGTCAGACGGAAGAACATATATGCTTGTTAAAAAAATATCAACTGTTCTTGGAATGAGTTATTATGTTGCGGGTGACACCAGTTCTACATGGGGTGATGTGGACAGTATATGGGGAGCAACATTAATTATAATTGTATTGGCACTCGTTTTGTTCGGCGTAGTTGTGTGGTCATCAAGACGCTTGTATCAGCCGGTGGCAGATTTGACAAGGCATGTGGGTACGCTGACAGGTGAGATTAATGAGAGCTCGCAGGAAAGTAAAGCGGGTGAGGCGGATATTGCCGAGAAAGAACCATCGCATCGCACCAATGAGCTTGAGAGCATCGCCAGACAGATTAATATTATCGTCAATAACAAGGAACAGGCTGAGGAACTGTCAAACGTTCACAAAGAACAGCTCATATCCATGCTCACGGTGGCACTGATTAAGGGCGAGATTAGTGATGATGAGCTGGGAAGAAATATAGAACAAATAGGGCTTACAGAGAAGAAGTTCTATATGGTAATTGTAGCTATTCCAAGGTATATTGACACAAAAGAGCCGGTGGAGGAAGGCGCCTCAGAGTATCCTGTGCGCAGGATGCTTGAACAGCTTCCGAAAGACATAGAGGAGCTTATGTATCTTCCTATGATTGCTCATTCAGGGGTTTTTGTCTTTACGATTGCCTCCGACAGTGAGGTGGCACTGAACACGAAAGCAGAGAGGCTGTACGAGGCGCTGAACCATTACATTGTCGGCGGAGAGAACAAGAACATTGAACTTGTGGCAGGAGTCGGCAGGGTGCATGAAAATCTAATTGAATTACGCAAGGCGTATAAGGAAGGTCGAAAAGCAGTCGAGCCTAAAGTGCGCCAGATTTCAGACCTCAGTTTTTATACTGAGGAGACTGATAAGGTTAAGCCGCATTACAACTATGACACTCAGCTCGAGAAGAAAATCAAACAGTCTGTTGAGGCATGTGATATGGAGAATGCCGGTAAATATACGGACATCTTTGTGGATGACATGTTCAGGCAGGGTGTGGGTAATGATAACTTTGTGTATGTGTACCGTATGATTATGACGATTATGCTTGTTCCTTCGGAAATAGGTATTTCAGCTAATCAGGACGTTAAGGATTCTGATATATTTTCAAAGGCAAGTCAGATATATGATGCCAACCGTTTGAAACAGTATTTGCGCAAGGACGTGCTTGAACCTGTCATACTTATGATTGACGAGGCACAGGGAAAGCGTTCGGCAGAGATTATGGAACAGATTAAGATGGTTGTGGAGGCTCGTGACGGAGATGTCACTTTGGCCGAATGCGCGGATTTGCTCGATTATCATCCGAATTATCTGTGGAAGGTTATTAAGAACGAACGCGGCACAACCTTTAGTGATTACATAGCTGATTATAAGCTCGGAAGGGCGAAGGAAATGCTTACCACTACGGATATGAGTGTTGCAGAGATAGCAGAAAAGCTTAAATATACCAATGCTCAGAACTTTATCCGCTTCTTCAACAAAATGGCCGGTGTCACTCCTGGAAAATACAGACAGGAATTCAAAAGAAAGTAAGAAATCAATAAAAAACAAATAAAAAATAAATAAACAAAAAATAATCATCCCTTTGCCGAGAACATTCTATACAGGCAATAGGATGATTATTTTTTGATATTCATTGTTAGTATTATACAAATTGTAAGCGTTTACAATGTAATTATTGTTAAAGGTGCATAAAAAGTGAGATTATGATTATTGATGTAACTGATAATTGATAGTAAAATTTACAACATAAAGCGGATGAAGATAATCCGCTAATCCGCAATACAAATTTTATATATGAAAGAAGGAGGAGAAATGGCAAAGATGACCAAAAGAAAGTCCTCCGGCTCTGCAGTGGTGATGGGGCACAAGACTCCGTTATGGAAATTCATTCTTCATCACAAGGGACTGTACCTGATGCTGGTACCGGGACTTTTATATTTTATCATTTTCCGCTATATTCCTATGGCAGGAATCATAATCGCTTTCCAGAATTACAGTCCATTTAAGGGAATATTCGGAAGTGAGTTTGTAGGCTTACAGAACTTTAAGAATTTCTTCAGGGGTGCGGATTTCGGAATGCTTCTTAAGAACACTCTTGGTATTTCGCTCTTAAGTCTTGTGCTGTATTTTCCGGCACCGATTATTTTGTCTCTTTTCTTAAATGAGATAAGGCATCAGGGATATAAGAGGGTAATACAGACCTTTATTTATGTACCGCATTTCATTTCATGGGTTATTGTGGCAAGTATTACATATCAGCTTCTCAATGTTAATGATGGTATTATAAATGTGATTATCCAGAAGCTGACCGGAAATACTGTTAACTTCCTCGGTAAGGCCAAGTACTTCAAGGGACTTATTGTAGGACAGTCAATATGGAAGGAAACAGGTTACGGAACAATTATTTTCTTGGCGGCTCTTGCCGGAGTTGACATGCAGCTCTATGAAGCTGCAAGAATTGACGGAGCAGGACGCTGGAAGCTGATGTGGCATATCACATTACCTTCGATTAAGGGAACGGTTATCATGATGCTTATTCTAAGAGTAGGCGGTCTGTTAAATACCGGTTATGAGCAGATTTTCCTTATGAGAAATGACCTGAATGTGAAGGCAGCCGAGGTATTTGATACTTATGTATATATGAAAGGTATCAGAGGAGCACAGTATTCGTTATCCACGGCAGCGGGCTTGTTTAAATCAGTAGTAAGTATGGTATTGGTTTTATCTGCTAACTGGCTTGCTAAAAAGTTCGGTGAGCGAGGAATCTATTAGAAAGGAGGCAGCTTACGATATGAAGGCTAAAGAAGATAAAGTTGTATATCATACAGCCAGACAGAACAGAATCAAAAAAAGTGTCGGCGATAATATAGTGGATGTGCTTATCTATGTTATAGTCGGATTAATCGGCATATCAACACTGCTTCCGTTTCTGTACGTTGTAGCAGGTTCCTTTGCCACAGAGAAGGAGCTGACCCAGAGAGCTTTTTTCATTATACCACATGAGATTTCTCTTAATGCGTATTATTACAT
>CAMAKT010000118.1 GCA_945836135.1 uncultured Clostridia bacterium
ATGAGGAAAGTATGATGGAGAATGATTATACTTCCGTCCATTTGTATGAATTAAAGGTTGGAGAGGTCTCCTTAAGTGACGAGTATGGCGGAAGCCTGAGCAGTGTGGTTGATAATGATGGCGCAAATTACAGAGAATGGATACTGACAGATCCCTCCTGCTTTACGATGGATGTTCGCACGAATCTGTTAAGTACCATACCTGCGTTCAATGATGTTCAGATTTCTCCGGAGGGAAAATTCATTGAATGCAACAAGGAATACTATTATCAGGCTGAGTACAAATTGACTGCCAAAAAAACAATCACCGGTGTAAAGACCGATGCTGCCGGCAGGGAAACCGGTGAAAGCGTCACGGTAAATGCTGGTGAGAAGCTGACCTTCTACAGCACGGACCTGGAGACTTATGTCACCTTCCGCGTGGGAGATGAGTTCGTGCGTTTCTATGTGAATTGGAAAGAATGGCCGCAGACGGTAAACGGAGAGGATATTGAGGATCTGTTTGACGACATGATTTTTGCGGGCTGATGCGGTGCGAGCTGATGGGTACCGCGATAAATCGGGAGTTGTTTATCAATCCAACTAACTTTCCTTATTTTTCAAGGCTTTCAGAGCCTCGAATCGTGAACTTGTATGTATTTTCCCTTGTTTTTGCCCTTATGGGTAACTTACAAGGGAAATCTTTGTTTATTGCCCTGCAACCTTATCCAGAAGTCTTGCAGAATTTCGCTTTGCTTCCCTCGTTGCGTGAGCGTAAACATTCATTGTGGTACTAACATCGGAATGTCCTAATAACTCCTGAACATCCTTTGGCTGTGCTCCGTTTGACAGAAGATTGGTGGTGTAGGTATGCCTTAATGTGTGGAAGTGAAAGCCTTCCAACTCAGGCACTTTCCTGCTGGCACTCCTGCAGGCTGTTTCTACTGTGCTTGGAAGCTCCAGACACCCATCTGACCTTAAACATACAAAGAAGATTTCTGTATAATCCATTGGGACTTCCTGAGTGCCATCAAGATTATAATATTCATAGTGCACACGATTCTTTTCCCGAACTTCTTTGTAATAGTTTCTGTGGTACAGTTGTCCGTACTGAAAACGTTGCTTGTGCTGTTCCTTTTTGGCTGTCTTTAGGATTCCGGCGAGAGTATCGCCAAAATCCACCACACGCACCTTTTTCCGTTTTGTAGGACCAATCTCTGTTTTGTGTCTTGCTCCGTTGTAGCGGACACTTCGCCTTACTGTAAGATACTGTTCCTCAAGGTTAATATCCTGCCAAGTCAGTCCTGCAACTTCTCCGAGCCGTAGCCCCGTATAATAAGCTATCTGCACCGGAAGGATTGCATCCTCACTTCTTTTGCCAAGCTGTTCCAACAGCTTCTGATACATTTCGTGGGTAAGAGGTTTTGTATTTACATCTTCGGCATCGTCCTCTGCAAATAAATCCACATTTTCCGTCTTTCGCTTTAACACCACATACTGCATGGGATTAAAGGTAATCCACTGTTTTGGAAATACTGCAAACCGGAATGCCTGCTGTAACACAGCCGAGTAGGAATGCACATAATCCTTTGTGTAGCCTTTGGAAATAAAGTTACCAGCTGTTCCCCCAAAGGTAAGTAAATCCATAAACTGCTGTAAATGCTCCGAAGTGACTGTTTTCAGCTTGCGTTTGCCGATAGGGTGTTGTTTAATCCGGTTGACCGCCTGAAGATAATTACCAACAGTTCCATTGCTTAACGTGCCGACCTTTAATTCTTCCTCTGCCCAAATGTCGAGCAGTTCTCCGAGTGTGATATTGTCAGCCTTTGCAATGAACTTCTTGCTTTCGTAATCCTCCATAGCCTGTCTTAACAGTTTTTCCGTTTCGCTTTTGCTTTCCGTACCCGCAAATTCCTTTTGTACCAGATTTCCGCTGGCGTCCTCCACATAGAAGCGATAGTACCATTTCTTTCCTTTTTTCCTTACAGAACCTTTTGCCATAATCGTTATTACTCCTTTCGATACTGGACAATCGGAACTGATGAAATGCTTCTTGCGTGTAAGTATATCATAACTCCGGTTGTCTAACTATACCGATTCGGAATCTTCCGATAAAAGATTTGCAAGCCTCTGTGTGGCTGTCTCCGGTTTCTTGGAATAGAGCCTTATCACATCTGCCATGTCATTAAAGGCATTGACTGTGTGGGTAATCTCCCTAAGAAACATGATTTCGTTGTATTCCTTATTCGATTCAAAACCTATGGTGGCTGCTATGTCTGCATTCTCCGTGTTGCCCTTGAAGTTCTTGCAGGCAAACTGGAACGAATCCATAAACAACTCATACTCCTGTAACATCAGTAGCAGTAGGTCTTTCGAGAAGTCAGCTTCCTCATTATTCAGGTCAAAGGGTAAGCGGTTTAGGATACTGCTCATTGCATCACGAATCTGTAATTCCCTTTTATCCGTAATGTCTGTTTCGTATTCCTCTGCCTCTCCTTTGAGCCATTCCACGGATACATGAAGTGCTTCTGAAAGTCCATCCAGCACCAGCTTCTTGGTATTGTCGATTGTTCCGGCTTCATATCTCTGAATGGTGGAAGCTGTCACTCCCATCTTTTCAGCGACATAAGGCTGTTTCAATCCAAGCTCCAATCTTCGCTGTTTTGCCCTGCTACCGATTAGCTTGCGTAATTCTTTATCTTTCATCTTCATACGCCTCCTTTTTCGGTATGGTACTACTATAACATACATCTTTTATAATTGCAATATGCAAGTTAATAATTATTTTTAAAATTTCGTAACGCTTGACAAGAAGATATAAAAGGTATATAGTAGTCTTAGTTTTAAAATTGCATAATGCAATTCAAAAGGAGGTGATTCAATGACAGAAATGAAAATTGCCTTATCCATTGAGGAAGCAGCCGACTATACCGGTATCGGAAGAAATACACTCCGAGATTTGGTAAAGTGGAAGAAGCTCCCGGTACTTCAGGTAGGACGAAAGGTTCTGATAAAGACTGATATACTGGAGCAGTTCATGGAAGCCAATGAGGGCAGGGACTTAAGGGATAAGAATACTGTCAGAGCAGTTAGTCGAAAAACTGCTGTAACTTAAAAGGGTGGCTTCCTACGAAACCACCCTTTGGTATGTATCAGACCGAAGCCATGATATACCTACACGCAAATAGATTATATCATGTGCTTCCTCTGGTATCAACCAGAAATTTTAGGGAAAGGAGTTGAAAATTTATGAATAAGTGAGTGGTTTTCTTCTTTAAGAATTATATCTTAGCAAGCTCTCGGCGTTTGAGAGCGAAATACACCCTTCGCACAAATCTTCGATTTGTACTCTGGGTATTTCGCCCTGCCGGGGGCTGTCACCGCCGAAAGGCGGATATGTTCGTAAACGGTCAGCCTATGCTGACCACTCACTGATAAAGGGCTGCTCCCACCTCTTTCCCTATGAAATGAATTACGAGAGGAGGAAGCACAGACGCAGAGAAATTCATTCATACAGATGAGCAAGCTGTCCAATGTCAGGGGTAGGATTACCTATATATCCAGCCACGCAAAGCAGGAAAAACTGTTTGCGGTCTATGAAACAACAGACCGCAGCTACTGGACAGAGCTTGCAAGGTGCAACCGGCAGGAGTTTAAGAAAAGCGGTACAGAGGGAAAATGTATCGAGGCGAGGGAACTTATCATCGCCCTGCCGGAATCGTTCCCCAATCTGTATAAGCCGGATAAGCTACTTAAGCTTTTTACAGACCGCTTCCGTGAAAAATATGGTGTGGAGTGCATAGCTGCCCTGCACCACAATAAGCGGAAGACCAACTACCATATCCACCTGATATTTTCAGAAAGGGAACTGTTACCGCAGCCGACGGAAAAGGTTGCAACCCGAAATATGTTCTATGATGAGCATGGAAAACATGTACGAACCAAGAAAGAGATACTTGATAAAAACGGGAATATCCGCAAGGGTTGCAAGATCGTGAAGAAAGGCGATGCATATGAGCGTACCATATTTACAGCCAAGAACAGGCTGTTCAAGCAGGAGGGCTTTGTGGACGAGGCAAAGCATTTTTATACCGACCTTATCAATCTGCTGGTTAAAGATGAAAAAGAAAAGCTTCATGTATTCGACAGAAACGGTCTGTACCTTGCCACCAAGAAGATAGGAAAGAACAATCCAAAGGCAGAACAGATACAGGCGGATAACGAAGTCCGTATGAAGTGGAACCGGGAGGTTGACCGGGCACTGGTCAGCGAAGTGCCGGAGGAACAAATCAGACAGATAAAGCAGGAATATATCACGGACAGGATTAAGCTGTCCGTCAGGGCATTTGGAGACAAGCCGGAAAGACTGTCAGGCATTATCATTTCTGCGGTTGCTGCGCTTACCCTACTGATTTACAAGGTTGTGAAGAAAGCAAGGGAGCTGAAGGCAAAGCTGTCCGGAACGGAGCTGCTACACAATACCACTACAACAGCTTCATTGGTTAATCATCCGAGGGAAATGCAAGTGATTCAGGAAGTTAAGCCTGAGCCTCCAGTATCTATCATGCAAGAACAACAGCCGGAGCCGACTATACAACAGACAAAGCCGAGTGCTCATACAATTCATGAGGACAAAGCAGAAGAAACTGTACAGACACCACCAAAACCTGCCATGCCGGAGGATGCAAAGGCATATCTGAAACTTGAGAAAATCAAGCTGGAACTTGATAGGCAGAATGAAGTCATCTTTCAGGCAGAAAAGGAACGAAGCTCTTTGGAGATTGAGCGTGGCGACCTAAAGGGATTGCAGTCACTCACAAAGAAAGGCGCATTACAGAGACAAATCAACGAAAAGACTGAGCAGATAGACATTCTGAAAGCAGGACTATCAGGCAATGTAAAACGCTATGGATATCGCAATGTAAAGGAGTTCTATGGGGAGTATCTCACAGCCCAAAGGTCTTATTGGGATTATCAGGATAGGGTTGAAAAATGGGAAAATAACTACGGAGTATCCGCAAAGCCGAAACAGAAATCAATGCACAAGCGTATTCAGGAATACCAGAAGAAGGCAGACGAGCAAAATCGTAGCAGAAAGAGTTACAGCAAGGACAGAGGGGGAAGGTAATATTGACCAGCATTTTATAAAACCCGGACAAGGCAGTCAGCTTATGGCTGTCTTTTTCAGTTGAGAAAACTAAGTGATGAACAGCAATAACAGGCAATGTTGAGAATGGAAAAGTTCAATTTTACCGATAAATGGCAGCTAATGATATTATTTTTGATTAAAGTTGAAACTCTTTTGTTTTATAATACGAATATATAAGATGGAAGGAGGTAAGTGAGTGAACACAGCACAGGAAAAGAAATGGATTCATAGAATCAAACTGTTTGGTTCTTCCAAAGATGCAGATTCGCTTGTCCGTTTCTACTATGATGAAATTTATATCTTTGTCTCAAAGCAGATTAATGACAAAGATTTGGCATATGATCTGACACAGGAAATTTTTATTTCCATGTTACATTCCATTCGTTCCTATCAGGAAAAACTAGCTTCTTTCCGAACATGGCTCTACCGCATTGCAACAAATAAAATCATTGATTTTAGAAGAAAAGCGGTGCCGGAGACAGTGCCATTGGACGAGGTGGAGGCAACGGGAAACATAGATGATATAGGAAAAATCGACTATGAAAATAATTTTGTGGGCGCAGAGCTTTTGAAAAACATAGAGTGTTATGTCAGCCGGTTTCAAACAGACATTCAACAGATTTACCGTTTACATATTTATGGAGAACAGACTTTTCAGGAAATAGCGTTTTTGATGGACATGCCGGAAGCAACCGTAAAATCAAAATATTATCGGCTTATAAAACAGATAAGGAGGGAGTTTTATCATGAATATACAGAAGTTATCGGAAAATGAAAAAGATGCTGCGGTTCGTGAGATTGTCCGCAAGGGTGTTGTAACACCGATGGATAAAATTAGAAAAATAATACACATCAGGCAGATGTGTACATTTCACACTCTCTTTTTCGGAGTGGGAGACTGCCTTTTTCTGGGGATTTTGATAGCATTCAGTTTATGGCTTTTTTTGATTCGTGCAGATTCAAAAGTGATTGTCTGCCTTATCTTTGCGGTTTCGCCATTCGCATATATTGCTTCTTATCTGCTTACAACATGGAAAGAACATCTTCTGCAGCTATATGAGATAAAGATGGCTTGCCGGTATACGATCAGGCAGGTTTCCGCTTTTCGGATGATGTATTTTAGCGGAGCAAATTTGCTCCTGAATGTTTCCATGCTTTACTTACTTGTAAAATTTCAGCTTTCCGGTGTGATTTTTTGGAAAACATTAGGACTTTCTTTTTCGGCAGTTTTTTTATATGGAGTGGTGATGCTGGCATTTCAGCTAAAAGGGAAGCCATATCTGACTATGATATTTCCGCCTGTTTTATGGGGCGTAGTGAATACATTTGTGATTGCCTATTATGGTGAAGCATTGGAGAAAATGTTGCTTGGTCTAGCAGGTGGTCTGGTAGTCATTATTATGATTGTTTTGTTTTTTACATATCTGATAATGCTATATGGCTTTATGTTATCTCAGATGAAGGGGGACGAATCGTATGTTATCGGTTAATCATGTAACAAAAAAATATAATCATTTTACGGCACTTGAGGATATTACACTTGAATTTCAGAATGGAGTTTATGGATTGCTCGCTCCCAATGGTGAGGGAAAGACAACTTTGATGAAAATGCTGGCCACCTTATCTTTTCCCACCAAGGGAGAAATTACATGGAATGGTACAAATATTACAGATTTAGATGAAGAATACCGTGATTTGTTAGGTTATCTACCACAAAAGTTTGGCTATTACAGGAATTATTCTCCCAGACAATTCCTGCAATATATGGCAACACTGAAAGGTTTGGAACATACCTATGCAAATGGGCGTATTCAGGAATTATTGGAAAAGGTTGCCTTGTCGGATGTGTCAGATAAAAAGATGCGGAAATTTTCCGGCGGTATGCTTCAGCGAGTCGGTATTGCGCAGGCGTTATTAAATGATCCGAGGATGCTTATTCTGGATGAACCGACAGCCGGGCTTGATCCGAAAGAACGAGTACGCTTCCGAAATATTATCAGGGATTTGTCAGATGATCGCATTGTCATTTTATCGACACATATCGTATCGGACATTGAAACAATCGCAGATAAAATTATTATGCTGAAAGACCATAAAGTATTTTGCTGTGAATCTCTGGATCAAGTTTGTGGTCAGTTAGAAGGAAAAATATTTGAAATTCCTATCGGGACATCTATTCCTGTAAAGCATACTGTTTTATGTGAATGTCAAAAGCCACAGGGAACGATGGTTCGTTTTTTCAGCGAAGAAAAATATGATAAGGCAACAGCAGTTGCACCGAATCTGGAAGATGTGTTTCTGACAGTATACGGAGATGAGAGGTAGTGCGATGATTTATTGTCTATTGGAAGTAAAAAAGTTGCTACAGGAAAAACTTTTTCTGGTGTTCATTTTTCTGTGTTTATGCCTGAATATTGGACTTTGTTTTTGTAATCAGGGTACTCGCTCAGAAGTCAACCGAATGGCTGAGAACGGAATCTGTCCACAGGGAGAGAAAATATATGACACCTTGGATTCCAGAGCTTTAGGGTCTTTTTATTACAATGAACGCTATATTAGTTCATCTGTGCTGAACCAGTGGATGAAAGCAAAATATGAGTCTCTGCAGCAATCCATTGAACTGCTTGATGAGCAGAATGCAGATTTGTCACCATTTGCAGGGGAAATCACAGCTTCGGTACATCAGGCATTATTCGCTTATCAGCTAAAAGCATTATTGTTGGAGTGTATTGTTTTTATATCACTGCTTAGCCTTAAAACCTATTTTGTGGAACAACAGATGAAAACGGATGCTTTTATCTACAGTTCACGAAGAGGAAGAAAAATTGCAAGGGACAAGCTTTGGGCAAGCGGGATAGCATGTTTCATTTATTGTTTTGCACTAATCGTGATTTCACTAACGATTTTTTTTGCAAGGTGGAATTTTCAAAATCTGTGGAATTCAAATATGGCAAGCAGCTTTAATTATGTGATAGATTCCAGTGATTCCATATGGAGGAAACCCTTTATAACATGGACAAGTTTCACACTGAAAGAATATTTCATATGTTCATTGCTGCTTATGGCTGGAATTATAGTCGCATGGTGGCTGCTTACGAATATGATTTCACTTCTTGTCAGAAATTCCGTTGCAGGCGGGCTTATACTGGTAGCAATTCTGTGTCTGCCATTTTTCGGACTTATTTTACTTCCGAAATTGCAGCTTGCGTGGCCGTACTATTTGGATACATTGACATTATCCACTGTGATGTACTGCAATCAGTGGTGGTTTACGGATATGGGAAACTATACACTGTTTGCATATCAGGAAGTCTGGGTGGTAATCGTACATCTTTTATTGATGATGATTGGCATATGGGTGGTGTTACGGTATTTTGAAAGAAGGAAGGAGCTGGCATAATGTTATTTGCAGAATTGAAAAAAATATGGAGACCGGGAGTGGTACTGCTGGTACTGCTTGTATCAG
>CAMAKT010000119.1 GCA_945836135.1 uncultured Clostridia bacterium
CATTTCTGGAGGATGTACTTAATCCAAGCACAGAGGAGCCGGGAACCGATTCAGCCAAGGAAGAAGTGGAATCATACAAGAACGAGGTGGAAAGCAATGCAGAAAACATTGCAGATGCCGACGAGGAACTTGTTTCCGATGTGTATAATATTCTGTTAATCGGTTCGGATATCCGCCCTGAGGACTTAGTGGGCCGTTCCGATACAATGATACTTGTGTCAATCAATAAGCAGACCAAGCGTGTTGTAGCAACTTCTTTTTTAAGAGATACTTATGTAAAGATACCTATTATGAATGAGTTCCATAAGCTGAATGCGGCGTATGCCTATGGCGGAATAGAACTTTTGTTTGAGACCTTGCAGTATAATTACGGAATAACAGTGGATAAGTATGTTGCGGTGGATTTTCTTTCATTCATTGATGCCATCGATATATTGGGAGGTCTGGACGTTCAGGTGTATGAGGATGAGCTGTACTGGTTTAACCAGTATATACATGCAAGTAATCTTCTTGTGGAACCGCCTGAAAGAGAACATTCTGATTATGTGGAGTCAGCCGACGGCTCATTTATGCATTTAAATGGCAAGCAGGCACTGGCCTATGCACGTTTCCGTTATGTTGGCAACGGAGACTTTACAAGGACTGACAGACAGAGAAGAGTTGTGCAGAATATTTTTGACAAGGTTAAGAGCATGGATGTACCTACACTTATTAAGCTCTTAGATGAGATAATTCCGCAGATTACAACCAATCTTACAACGGATGAATGTATGGATTTGATTTTGGCGCTTCCGGATGTAGCCAAGTATGATATTGTTTCATGGCATATTCCTGATGAGGACTTTAAATATATGCAGATTGACGGCGATGATGTGGTGGCAATTGATTTCAGCTATTACATGAAGAAACTGTACAGCTACATATATACCGATGCAAAGCCACAGGCAGAGACCACCATTGAGGATAAGCAGCAGTAATATGAAAAAAAGTAATAAAAATGAGGAAAGTATAAAGAAAATCAGATTGTTTTTATTCATTCCGGTAATCCTTTGGATGATAGTTATATTCTGGTTTTCTGCAAACAATGGTGATGAATCCTCATCACAGAGTGCTAAGATAACTTACGGTGTTACTACAGTATTTGATAAATTGTTTCACCTTGGAATGTCTGACAGTCAGAAAATACAGATGTCCGAGAGTATGACATTGATGGTTCGCAAAACAGCACATTTTTGCGAATATATGGTACTGGCACTGCTTGTCAGAACGGCACTTGCCGGAGTGTTTTTACGTCTTGGTGTGCGCATGCAGTATGTGCTCACCCTGGGTTGGGTGTTTATTTATGCAGCTTTGGACGAGTTTCATCAGTATTTTGTCCCCGGACGTTGCAGCAGCATATGGGATGTGCTTATTGACACGGCGGGTGGTTTAATCGGAATATTGATTATCATGGTTGTAAGGCACTTTCGCAAAGGCTCTGCATACAATAGATTATGAGAGCTTAATCCTATGTGGTGAGTATGAATGAGAATATGTAATCTGAGAGAAAAACAGGTTATCAATTCTTGCAACTGTAAGATATTAGGATATGTTCAGGACGTGGAATTTGATTTGTGTTCCGGCTGTATTAAAGCAATTATTGTTCCGGGACCCGCCAAATTCCTGTGCTTTTTCGGGGCTGACTGCGAATATGTCATTCCTTTTGAATGTATTGTAAATGTTGGACCGGATGTAATACTGGTCAATGTATGTGAGGAGAAGGTAATAGTTAAAATATAGGAGGAGAGCAGTATATGAAGTGTCCTTTCTGTAATGCGGAAAACACAAGAGTAATTGATTCACGTCCGGCGGACGATGCAAGTTCAATCAGAAGAAGACGTCAGTGCGATGTCTGCGACAGACGTTTTACAACTTACGAGAAGGTAGAGACGATGCCGTTAGTTGTGATTAAGAAGGATAATAACAGGGAGCCTTATGAGCGTGAGAAGCTGCAGAACGGTGTGTTGCATTCATGCCACAAGCGCCCTGTTTCGGTAGAGCAGATTACTCGTATTGTTGATGAGGTGGAAAATGCAATATTCAACATGGAAGTCAGGGAAGTGCCCACCAGCGTAATAGGCGAACTGGTAATGGACAAGCTGAAGAATGTGGACGCGGTGGCGTATGTGCGATTTGCATCTGTATATCGTGAATTTAAGGACGTCAATACATTTATGGACGAGCTTAAGAAAATACTTGACCGCTAGTCAGAAATGAGGATTAAGATGTTTCGGAGACTTTATCCATCGCAGGATGTAAACAGTATATATGATATTGACTTTGAGGGCTTTTATAATAGGGGCTATAGGGCAGTGCTTTTTGACATCGACAATACACTTGTTACTCATGGTGCCCCGGCAACGGAGCAAATAATTGCTTTTTTTGCTAAGCTTCATACAACGGGCTTTAAAACATGCCTCATATCCAACAACAAGGAACCGAGGGTGGCGTCCTTTGCCGGACAGGTGAAATCGGAATATATATATAAGGCAGGTAAACCTTCGCCCGACGGATATAATAAGGCAATGAAAAACTGTGGGACGGACAGAGCCAATACCATGTTTGTGGGTGACCAGCTTTTTACCGATATATGGGGTGCAAATCGTGCCGGGATATACAGCATACTGGTAAAGCCGATTCATCCTAAGGAGGAGATACAGATTATCCTTAAGAGACGCCTTGAATGGTTGGTGCTTATTTTTTACAGGAGGTATAAGAAAAAGCATGGGAAAAATTAACGCAAGGACTCAGGTTTGCGGACTTATCGGTAATCCTGTAGGACACTCGATATCGCCGCTCATTCATAACACTTTATCGGAAAAACTTAATCAGAATCTGGCGTATGTTACCTTTAAAGTTGAAAGTCAGGATGTGGTTGCTGCAGTGAAGGGCGCTTATGCGCTGGGGATTAAGGGAATGAATGTCACTGTTCCGCATAAGCAGGCAGTGATGGAGGCATTAGTCGACGTTGACCCGCTTGCAAAATCAATAGGTGCAGTGAACACTTTGGTTCGGGTTGACGGCGGTTACAAGGGTTACAATACCGATTATTTTGGAATAAGGCGTCAGCTTGTAGAAGATGGGATTGACATAAAAGGAAGAGAAGTTATTGTACTTGGAGCAGGAGGTGCTTCAAGAGCTGTCACCTTTATGTGTGCTGTGGAAGGTGCGGGAAGAGTATATCTTCTTAACCGAAGTGTTGACAAGGCCGTGGAACTTGCACGGGATGTCAATACATATATAGGGGAGGACAAGGTGTGCCCTATGCGGCTTAATGATTATAATAAGCTTGCAGGCAAGAAGTACATTGTTATCCAGACCACCAGCAGAGGCTTGTATCCTGAGGTGGATGCCGCACCGATAGAAGATGAGGATTTCTACGATATTATTGAGGCGGCGGTTGATATAATTTTCAATCCCTCCGAGACAAAATTTATGAGACTTGCAGGGGAACATGGCGCAAGAGTTTATAACGGAATTGAGATGTTATTATATCAGGGAGTGGCTGCATACGAACTGTGGAATGATGTGAAGGTGCCGGATGAGCTGTGTCGGGAACTGCACAGGCTTATGGAGCAGGAGATGAACAAATAATAATACATTTGTGAGGATAACGATGAAAAAAGGCAACATTATTCTGATTGGATTTATGGGCTCAGGAAAGACCACCTTCGGCAGATGGCTTGAAAAGCATCATGGCATGAGGCTTGTTGATACGGATGAATATATCGTTAAGAAGGAGCAACGCACAATCAACGTTATATTTGCAACAGAGGGTGAGGAATATTTCCGGGGACTTGAGACGGAAGCTTTAAGAGAACTTGCAGACAGGAATGAAAAAAATATGGTTATCTCTGCAGGCGGAGGACTTCCGTTAAGGGACATAAACGGCATAATTCTCCATGAGCTGGGAACAGTGGTTTACCTGAGGGCTAAGACAGAAACACTTGAAAAACGTCTTGCCCATGATAAGACAAGACCTCTGCTTGCCGGCAGTAATCTTCATGACAGGATTGAAGAGCTGATGAGACAGCGCTCCGGAATATATGAGCAGAGGGCGGATTTGATAATTGATACGGACGATTTGACATTTGAGAAGATGTATGAGAGGATAAAAGAGTATGAAAATTCTTGTAATTAACGGGCCGAACCTTAATTTCTTAGGTATACGTGACAGAGGAATATACGGAACAGAGGACTATGACTTCCTTGTAAATAAGCTTAAGAACAAGGCCCGCAAGCTCGGAGTTGAGGTTGAGACATGGCAGAGCAATCACGAAGGTGCCATAATCGACCGCCTGCAGGAGGCATATTTTGAGCATGAGAGAGGAGAACTTGACGGAATTGTAATCAATCCGGGGGCATACACTCATTACAGCTATGCAATCCGTGATGCGTTAGCACCACTTAAGTTCCCTAAGTATGAGGTACATATTTCCGACATTCATTCGAGGGAGGATTTCCGTCATGTGTCAGTGACTCTTCCGGAATGCACGGAACAGATAGCGGGAATGGGGCTTGAGGGCTACTGTATTGCAATGGAGAAAATAGTAAATAACATATCAAAATAATAATTAGAAAGGAACGATGATAATATTTATGGGAGATATACACCCCTATATAGGCGGTATGCTTTTACTTGCCTTCATGATTATTGATGCGGTGCTTTATGCTTTTTCATCGGCACTGCAGAATGTTAATGATGCTTTTATTGAGAAGAAATGTGAGGAGGATGACAGGAGAGCCAAAAAGCTTCAAAGATTGATTGACAATCCTGCCATTCTGGGAAATACTCTTGACATTACGGTATTTATAAGTAATGTGGCAGTTGGCAGCTATATATTGGGAGCAATCTCAAGAGCGATAGAGAATGCGGTGAAGATTGAGACAAAGGCAGAGTCGGTGTGGCTTATTTTCGCCGTTGCTGTTGTGGTTATTATTCTGCTTCTGGTTATCGGTGTGCTGGTACCGAAGCGCGTCGGAATGAAGTATCCTGAGAAGACATTATACCGCCTTACCAAGCCTGCAGGCTTACTGATGGGGCTCATCACTCCTATAGCCTTTGTTGTCACCAGACTATCCAATCTTGTCTTAAGGCTCATAGGTATCAATCCTCATGAGAACTTAGAGAATGTCACTGAAGAAGAAATCATTACCATGGTCAATGAAGGACAGGAAAAGGGTGTGCTTGAAGAGGGCGAAGCCCAGATGATCAACAACATCTTTGAATTCGGCGACAAGGAAGCACATGATGTCATGGTACACCGTTCCAATATCATCGGAATAGACCAGAATGTTTCCCTTGAAGACGCATTCAAGCTGATGCTTGGCAACAGCTTTTCCAGATATCCTGTATATGATGAGGACATAGACCATATTGTCGGCATGATTCATCTAAGGGATGCAATTGTAGCCTATGAGAATGATAAGAGCAATGAGCCTGCAATTAAGGATATTAAAGGGCTTATGCGTGAAGCATATTTTGTCCCTGAGACACGCAACGTAGATGCCTTATTTAAGGAGATGCAGGCAAACAAAATACAGTTTGCCATTGTTGTGGATGAATACGGACAGACCTCCGGAATTATTACGATGGAGGATATTATCGAGGAGATCGTCGGAAATATCATGGACGAGTATGACGAGGAGGAAATGCAGATTGAGCGCACCTCTGATGACTCCTATGAGGTGGACGGTCTTACGCTTCTTGATGACCTTGAAGATTTGTTAGACATAACATTTGACACAGAGGACTATGAGACCCTCAACGGCTTTATGATTGCACAGCTTCACCGGCTGCCGTCGGATGATGAGGCGGGAGAGACTGACTATGAGGGTTATCATTTCAAGGTATTAGAAGCAAAAAACAGGGTAATCCGCAAGGTAAGGATTACAAAATCAGAAGTTCAGGAAGAAGAGAGTAATGACAGCAGTACAGAGACTATCCAATAACATTCCGGTTATTGTGGAGACGATTCCGGGGACCAGGAGTATAACCTTCGGAGTATATATCGGGAGCGGCTCACAGAACGAAAATGCACAGAACAACGGTGTGGCACATGCCATTGAACATATGCTGTTTAAAGGAACAGATAAATACAGCGCGTCAGAGCTTGCGGATATTATGACGGAGTTAGGCGGCGGAGTCAATGCATATACCTCCAAGGAAAACACGGTATTTTACGCTAAGGTACTGCCGGAAGATTTTGAGAGGGCAGCAGGTCTTGTGGCGGATATGCTTAAGAACTCCCTGATTGACCACAGGGAATTTTGCAAGGAAAAACATGTTATTATAGATGAAATCGATTCCTATGATGATTCGGCAGAGGATATGTGTCATGAGCTTTTACAGAAGATGGTATGGAAGGACAATCCTCTTGGATATATTATTTCAGGCAGCAGAAGTAATGTAAAAAGGCTTACAAGGCAGCAACTTCTTGATTTTATAAAGGATAATTACACAGCGGACAATATGGTAATATCCGTGGCAGGCAAATGTGAGCCTTCGGATATTGCTAAGCTTCTTGAAAGCATGTTTGCGGATATACCGGTTAAGGGAAACAAGCCGATTCCGCCGGTGCCGGAATTTAACAGGTGTTTTATCACCAGATATAAGGATATGGAGCAGGTACATCTGAATATTGCCTTTGACAATGTAAATAACAGTGATGAGGACAGATATGCAATGTACATGGTCAACTCCCTGCTGGGTGGCAATCTCAATTCAAGACTTTTTCAGAAAGTAAGGGAGGAGAACGGACTGACCTACAGCATCTATTCCTATAACAGTATAAGTGACATTGCGGGGCTTTTTCATATCTATGCTTCCATGAGTGCAGCTCAGACAGACAAGGTTATGGAACTTATCTTTGGGATTATAGAGGAGCTTGTGAAAAATGGAATCGGAGAAGAGGAGCTTGTGTGCCTTAAAAAGCAGACTAAGACAGAACTTATATTGGGAAGTGATGCAGTAAGCAGCACCGTATTAAATAACGCCAGAACCTTTATGACGACGGGACGGGTTATCTCTCTTGACGAAGCCATAGAGCATTATGAGGCAGTACAGCTTGAGCAGATTAACGGCTGCATAAGGAAATACCTTCGCCCGGACAGGTGCAGCGTGTGTCTGGTGGGCAATGTAAGGGAAGCCAATCTTTCTCACATAAGGAGAAAATGGGAAAGCTATTATAGAAATTAAAAAGTGCGGGAAAGCGCAGAAAAGAGGAAAAAATGAGCGACTACAGAATTGAAACCAAGTGTATCCAGAGCGGCTGGCAGCCGAAGGCAGGCGAACCAAGAATCCTGCCAATCTATCAGAGCACAACATTTAAGTATGATGACAGTGACCAGATGGGAAAGCTTTTTGACCTTGAGGCGGACGGATATTTTTATACCAGACTTCAGAATCCTACCAACGATGCCGTTGCAGCCAAGATATGTGACCTTGAGGGTGGCTATGCTGCAATGCTTACATCATCAGGTCAGGCAGCCAACTTCTATGCGGTAATGAATATCTGTCAGGCCGGGGACCATATTGTCAGCGCATCCACCATATATGGCGGAACCTTTAACCTGTATGGAGCAACCCTTAAGAAGATGGGAATCGAATGCACCTTTGTCGACCCGGATGCCAGTGAGGAGGAGCTTGATGCTGCCTTCCGTCCTAATACCAAGGCATTATTCGGCGAGAGTATTGCCAACCCATCCCTTGTAATTCTTGATTTTGAGAAGTTTGCAAGAGTTGCCCACAAGCATGGAGTTCCTTTTATTGTTGACAATACCTTTGCAACACCAATCAACTGTCGTCCTTTCGAGTGGGGAGCCGATATTGTCACCCATTCCACCACCAAATACATGGACGGACATGCATCACAGGTTGGCGGAGCCATCGTGGACAGTGGTAATTTTGACTGGAATGCTTATGGCGATAAGTACGCATGCCTTACAAAGCCGGACCCGACATATCATGGTGTAGTATACACAGAGCGTTTCGGCAAGGGGGCATACATAACCAAGGCGACGGTACAGCTTATGAGAGATTTAGGTTCCATACCTTCACCGTTTAACTGCTTTTTGCTGAACCTTGGACTGGAGAGCCTTCATCTGAGAGTACAGCGTCATTGCGAGAATGCCCAGACTGTAGCAGAGTTCCTTTCCAAGAATGAGAATGTGGCATGGGTTAACTATGCCGGACTTCCTGACAACAAATACCATGAGCTTGCCAAGAAGTATTTTCCAAAGGGAACCTGCGGCGTAATTTCTTTCGGCTTAAAGGGTGGAAGAGAGGTTGCCAAGAAGTTCATGGACAGCTTGAAGCTGGGTGCCATTGTGACTCATGTTGCGGATGCCAGAACCTCCGTACTTCATCCTGCAAGCCATACCCACAGACAGCTTACGGATGAGCAGCTTGTGGAAGCAGGTGTTCAGCCTGACCTTATCAGATTCTCTGTAGGTATCGAGAACGTGGAAGATATTATAGACGATATCAAGCAGGCTATGGTGGA
>CAMAKT010000120.1 GCA_945836135.1 uncultured Clostridia bacterium
TAATATTATACTCCTTTTGAGTAAAAAGTGAATGAATAAAATCATAAAATTTTTATAATATTATCAGGCTGTCTTCTTATTAAGCATATACCCGGTTACAGAGCCTACCACACCACCCACAATATGAGCCATATTAGAAATATTGTCCTGTATGGTAATGCCCAGATAAATCTGCTCACCTATAAAAATAAGAGCAACAAGTATAAAGCTTATAGGTATCTCGCCTTCCTTAAATCCTGTAAAGGATGTCAGAAGAATGAATGCAAACACCACTCCGCTGGCACCACACAAAGCTATATGCGGAAAGAAAATATAATTAATTAGCCCCGTAATCAGTGCCGTAACAATTATAACTTCAACAATATCCTTTCCGCCATGTTTTTCCTCAAGCATCGGGCCAAGAAGCAGAAGGTATGAAGCATTTCCAATAAAATGCGCCCATCCGCTGTGCCCAAATACATGCGTAAAAAATCGCAGATATGTCAGTGGATTCTTAAGCGATGAATGATAGGTTACAAATAATAAAACATTACTCTTCCCTGATGTAATATAATTCAGCAAAGTTGCTGCCATGCAAATTAATACAAAGGTCAATACAATCGGAGCGTTGTAGGTTATCTTAATTTTCTTCATTTCATCCTCCATCCCACACTCTTATCTGTTCCGGTAAATTTATCCGAATATTCTTACCTGCCTTGCACTGCAGTTCTCAATCTTTGACTTAATAACCGCCAGTTCATTCATTATCTTCTTGGACAATTCATTTGCAGCATCATACGCTCTCTGCGCAGCAGCCGAATCCCCTGCTTTAATTGCATTCACAACCTTCAGGCCTCCGGAATGTAACTCCGAATGCAGCTTTCCGACTCTCTTCCATTCCTCGGAAATCTCAGGATGCTTCATACGTATTGCAAAATAATAATGGCCGAATTCACACTTGTCACCATTGTACTGAAGCGGCTGTTCAGTCATCGTATCAGCTATGCTCTTAAGCTTCTCAAGCCAGCTTACATGAGCCTGCATTGCTTTGTCAATAATTTCTATAAGCTCACTGTTCTCAATGGCATGCATTCCTTCTGTAAGGCCGTCAAACATATATGTAGTGATATCAGAATAACCGTCATCAAGCTGTCCAATCAACCCTGCCATCTGGGCTGTCTGGCTGGCATCTTCATGCACCTTCTGTGTAATCTCACTTAAATGCTGCGCATCCTGAGATACAGTCTGCATTGCCGTGTCAATCTCTCCGGCTGAGGTCTTAACCCCCGCCATGGACTGTGCCGCATCCTCAATACCTGCCACAACATTCTTAAGCTGCCTGATATTCCCATCTATTGTAACAGAAACCGTACCTATCATATTACTCATATCTGATGTTGAACTGAGAGCTCTTGCAACGCTTTCTTTGCCTTCATTCGCTGCCTGATATATATCTGCAACAAACTTAGTCATACCATCAAGATTCTTCTTGGTATCATCAGCAAGCTGTCTTATCTCCTCAGCAACAACTGCGAAACCTCTCCCTGCATCGCCTGCCCTCGCTGCCTCTATTGATGCATTGAGTGCAAGAAGGTTAGTCTGATTGGCTATCTGCTGAACACTCTTAACAATATTGTCAATCTCATTGGTCAGCTTCACAAGCTGCTCCACCTTCTGTTCCATAATATTGGTATCTTCTATAACCGTATCCTTCAGATGAGATACCTCATTAAGAAGTCTTGCACCTTCCTCATTCTGCTTCGCCAGTAAATTTGCTTCATCCACAAGCTGTTCAAATGTATCCGCAGTACTTTCAATAATGCTTGATACCTGAGTTACCGAGGCAGTTGTCTCCTCTACAATAGCCAGATTGGATTCACTGACATCTGCCATCTCTTTAGCTGCCAACATGGAATTATCAGCAATATACTTAATGCCCACATCAAAACTACTGAGCTTGGTTGTAAGTCCCAGCACCTTCCTTGATGCCTGTGCAAGCCTCTCCTCGTTCTGAATGAGATGTTCCCTGCCAAGTTGCTCGGCTTCTGCCTTCTCTTTCTTTTTAAACATAGTACTATCCTCTCCTTCATACCGTACTAAATATGCAAGTCTATTGTACCATATTCAAAGCTTTATTACAATAAAGTAATGTGCAATTTTTTATTGATGGTTAATTAACGACCACTAAATTGTGTAAGAGTTCAGCGACACCATTCACGAACCACTGGACTTATAATGTCTCACTCCGAACCTCCACAACAGATAGCATGGTATCAAAAAAAGGCTCGCAAGTAGCGGCAAAAAAATATACGCCGGACTTGATTTTCTACCAAGTATGTACATAAGCGGATAATACTGCACCAGTGCATACGGAATTACAAAGGTTGTAAACTGTAACATTCTTTTCCCATAGACACTTATCGGATATTTTCCATATTCCACAGCACCGTTTGTAAGAATATTCATGAACTCCAGCCCTTCCAGCGTGAAAAAGCAGATTGCAGCATAGATAAGAAATATCCCTGTAAAGAGCATCGTGCCCCCAATCAGCATAAAGACAACCGTAATCACTCTGAAAACACTCCAGTCCACATTACTCTGTGTTATTCCATATACAAACATCACAACTGCCTGCATAAGCCGGCCTATCCTTGTAAGCTCGAATTTATTTCCCAGAACCTGCAGAATCTCGCTTCGTGGTCTTAAAAGCACCCTGTCGAAGCTTCCCGTTCTCACCATCCCGGAAAATGTATCAAAACCCCTGGCATACATCTCAGCCAGTGTATATTCAAGCAATACTATGGAATAACACAGCATCACCTCGCTGTAGGTAAATCCGCTTACACTATTGAACCTCCTAAACATAACAAATATTCCCAAAAACACATTGAAGGACACCAGAAACTGTCCTATCACCGTCGCAAAAAACGAAGCCTTGTACTGCATCATGCTTCGGATATTTATGGAAATGTAGTGCTTATATAATTTTATCGCGCGAATCATTTTATTTAACATATTGATAATTTCACCCTCCCTGCACTGTTGCCCTTCTCACTGCATGGGCACACAGCATTTTACCGCCTGTCACAAGCACCATAAGCCAGAACACCTGCAGTATAACGGCCCATGTCATTTCTGCTCCTGTCAGATTCCCGCTGTATATGCGAAGCGGTACATTCTGCATGGCAGCAAAGGGTAAGCTTTCCAAAACTCTTTGTATGCTCCTCGGAAAAAACGGAAGCGGTATAATTGCCCCGGACAGGAACTCCGTTGCAGAGGTAAGTATTGCCCTTACTCCGTTTGGTGATATAGTAAAAAAGGTAATAACATATATGAGCATGCAGAATGCCACCATAACCGCCAGACCCAGTATCAGCGTTATCAGAAATATGATAAAATGCATTATGTCCGCAGGCAGGCTCATTCCGTATGGTTCAGGCAGAAGGGCCGCAATAATCAGTATCGGAAAGCATCTTAGCACTGCCCTTGAAATTCTGTTTGCAATACTCCTTGAAAACCACATATTATATATATCTATAGGACGGCACAGCTCATAAGCAATATTCCCGTTCATAATCGTGTCAAAAATTTCATTTTCCAACATCCACACCGAAAAAAATGCAAGAAATGCCTGCTGCAGCCACACATAAGATACCATGGCAGAAAACTCCATGGGAAAGTTCCCTGCATCTGCACTGTAAAACGCCCTGAAAACCAGAATTTCCATGGCTCCCCAGAAAAACTGTGTTGCAATCCCCGCCAGCGCCGCTGCCCGATACTGCAAGCCCATGGTAAATCTAAGCCTGAAAAAAGAAAGATATTTTTTCATATGCAGCTCCTTTCTATATCTCGTAGCTGCGATATAGCTGTGCCACAGTTTCATCGATGGTAAGGTCATTCTGCTTGATGTCGTTAATTGTACCATCCATGAGAATTCTTCCTTTTCCTATGAGGATAATTCTATTGGTCAGGGCCTCGATATCCTGCATATCATGGGTTGTGAGAATAACCGTTGTTCCATGCGTTTCATTCTGCTTTTTGATAAAATCCCGAACTGCAAGCTTAGACACAGCATCAAGCCCAATTGTCGGTTCGTCAAGAAATAATATCTTAGGGCTATGCAGAAGCGATGCTGCAATCTCACAGCGCATTCTCTGCCCCAATGACAGCTGTCTTGCCGGTGAGCGCAGAAGTTCGCCCAGATTAAGTAAGTCCGTCAGTTCCTCGAGATTTGAACGATAAACCTGTTCCGGAATAGAATAGATATCTTTGAGTAGTTCAAAAGAATCAATGACCGGAACATCCCACCATAACTGCGAACGCTGCCCGAATACAACTCCGATTTCCTTGACATGACGAATCCTGTCCTTCCAAGGAACCCGCCCGTCAATAAGGCATGTACCGCTGTCGGGTGTCAATATTCCGCTTAGAATTTTGATTGTGGAGCTTTTCCCCGCTCCATTTGGTCCAATATAGCCCACCATCTCTCCGTCGCGAATGGTAAAGCTAACATTGTCAAGCGCATGAATTTCTTCATACTCCCTGCTAAACAGGGCTTTGCAGGCCTCCAGAAAGCCAGCGTTTCTTTTTGCAACCTTGTACGATTTGCATACATTCTCCATCGTAATCATAAAGTTACTTCCTCCTGGTAGTTATATTTGCGATGCATTGCATCAATATCTTGCCAAGTCGGTCTGGTTCTGCATGGATTTGCCAGGCAGATACCGAAGGTAAAATATTAAGTTGTGTACCCGCCGCAGCATGCCTATGAACCTTCTGCTCTGCGAAAGGATATTTATTATATCATATCCAATTATTTCCTGTCAATTAATAGTTTCCAATACGCTGAATAATTGTTATTTCTCAACCAGTTCAGCAATAACCCGCACCAGCACTGCCACCTTTTCCTTTGTATCTAAGCCATTACCGAATTTATCAATTGCCTCTTTTATGGCATTCTTAAGTAAACCGGCAGCACTCTCATCATAGCTGTCATCATTATGCATATTCTATATGTCCTCCACATTCTCCCATACTCTTCTAATTATCCTTATCATTTCTAAGCTGTTCAGGATGAATGTTAAGATACTGGCACAGACTTAAGAATTCCGAGGCCGTCAGTTCTTCACCTTCACTATACTTAAGTTTCCCCTCCGGAATGCCCAAATCTGCCTGAATTCTCTCAACCGATATATGATTGTCATTTATGTAATGCACTAGACGCTGCGTCACGGTCTGTCTGTTCAATGTAAAAACTCCATTCTTAATATCTAAGAAATAATTTACCTCTCATATCATTATATTCTGCATTACTAGGAATTTCAACACAATTATTCTGCGTTTCTAAGAATTATTTGACCGGGAATAAAGGCTGGGATATTATAGATACTAGATAATATATAATTGTTCAGAGCAAAAATATTATTTAGCTCTGAACAATTTAAATAATATAATGGGGAAATCTGAGAATGAAAAATGAAATGATAGCTAAGGTTCTAAAGGAACTCAGAAAACAGAATGAAATGTCAGTGCGTGATGTTATCATCAAGCTTGAAGCCAAGTCCGTCAATATAGCCGAAAAGACCCTGTACGGCTGGGAAAGCGGTCAAGCTCAGCCTGATGCCGACACTTTGCTGATTCTATGTGAGATATACCATGTAAACGACATATTAAGCACTTTCGGATATAAAGACAGTCTCCCGCTCAATCCTACGGAATTCGAGAAAAAAATAATTCTTGCTCTGCGTGAGCATCCCGAAATGACGCCTGCTATTACAAAACTACTTGATATAGATGATTAGAGCGTAAAACATGACATTCGCGCCATATATAATGAATAGCCCCGTAACAAGCCATTGACCTGTTGCGGGGCTATCCACTTTAATTGAGATATGAAAATGAAATTTAGTTATTGATAAGCTTATCCTCTTCATTGTTCCAGCTATACAGCTTACGAATCTCAGCACCAACCTTCTCTGACGGATGCTCTGCTGCCAGATTTCTCATAGCACGGAAATGAGCCTTACCTCCGGCATCGGACATATCAAGTAAGAAGTCCTTTGCAAATGTACCATCCTGAATATCCTTAAGAATCTTCTTCATGGTCTTCTTAGTCTCTTCTGTGATAATCTTAGGTCCTGTAATATAATCACCATACTCCGCTGTATTGGAGATAGAATATCTCATACCTGCGAAACCGGACTGATAAATCAGATCAACAATGAGCTTCATCTCATGGATACACTCAAAGTATGCATTTCTCTCATCATAGCCTGCCTCAACAAGAGTCTCAAAACCAGCCTGCATAAGCGCACATACACCACCGCAGAGAACTGCCTGCTCACCGAAAAGGTCGGTCTCTGTCTCAGTACGGAAAGTTGTCTCAAGAACGCCGGCTCTTGCACCGCCGATAGCAAGTGCATATGCAAGTGCAAGGTCAAGTGCCTTTCCTGTTGCATCCTGATGTACGGCTACAAGACACGGAACACCCTTGCCTGCCTGATACTCGCTTCTTACTGTATGTCCAGGTCCCTTAGGTGCAATCATGGTAACATCTACGCCCTTAGGTGGAACAATCTGTCCAAAGTGGATATTGAAGCCATGTGCAAACATAAGCATGTTGCCCGGCTCAAGGTTCGGCTCGATAGACTCCTTGTATAACTTAGCCTGAAGCTCATCATTGATAAGAATCATAATGATATCTGCTCTCTTAGCTGCCTCTGCTGCTGTATATACTTCAAAGCCCTGTGCCTCTGCCTTTGCCCATGACTTGCTTCCCTCGTAGAGACCGATAATCACATGCGCTCCGGAATCCTTAGCGTTAAGTGCATGTGCATGACCCTGTGAACCATAACCGATAACTGCTATAGTCTTTCCATCCAGTAATGAAAGGTTACAGTCCTCCTGGTAATAAATCTTTGCCATTTTAAAATCCTCCTATGACTTAAAAATAATAAACTCTATGTAGTTGCGTATATTACGCAATGACACCTCTCTTAAGACCTGTAAGTCCCGTTCTTGCCAAATCAAGAATCTCATATCCCTCTAACAGACCAAGGAAAGCAGACAGCTTAGCCTCGTTGCCGGTAAGCTCAATCATGACACTATCCGGTGCCACATCAACAATCTTGGCACGGAATACTTCTGCTATAGCAATAATCTGAGGACGTTTGTCCGGATTACACTTCACTCTGCACAGAACAAGCTCCCTGCACACGGATGCCCCATCCGGAAGGACCTCTATTTCTTTTACATCAATCAGCTTGGATAGCTGCTTCTCAATCTGGTCAAGAACCTCATCATCACCTGATGCAGCGACTGTCATTCGCGACAGTTCAGGATTCTCCGTAACACCTACGGTAAGGCTGTCGATATTATATCCCCTGCGGCTGAACAAACCGGCTATTCTGCTGAGAACACCTGCTTCGTTCTCTACCAGAAGTGAAAATACTCTCTGTTTCATAAGCACCTCCGTATAACTTTATCCGATATTCGTCGGATGTTATCTATTATTCTATCAACACTATTTGCTTTTGTCAACAAAAATCACTATAATACTTTAAAACATTAAATCACTGCTTTGTTTGCTCTGCTTTCTGCTTATCAGCCACATCCTTCGTATCCCTGCTCTCACGGTTAACCACCGCTTCACGTATAAACTTATATGCTACCGACATTACCGGTACAGCAAAAAGAATTCCAAGTATCCCAAAGGCACCACCGCCCACCGTTACCGCAAAGATAACCCATATGCCCGGAAGCTCAAGGGATGAGCCGACAACTCTCGGATATATAAGGTTAGTCTCAATCTGCTGCAATACCACGAGATATATCAGGAACATAATTGCCTTTATCGGTGAAATAATGGCAAGCAGAATCACCGCAACAGCACCTCCGATATATGCACCTGCCACCGGGATAAGTGCCGTGACAGCTATTACGGTGCTGATGAGAAGTGCATAATCAAAACGGAAAATCAACATTCCGATGTAACACAGACCGCCAAGGATAAGTGCCTCGATAAACTGTCCCGAAACATACCTGCGGAATGTGTCAGCAGTAACTATGGCCAGCTTTGAAAGCCAGTCATAGAACTTAGGAAGATATGCTTTTGTGGTTCTTGATATCTGGCTCATCAGCTTCTCCTTGTAGACAAGGATATTGGCTGAAATAACAACCGCCATAATAATGTTAAAAAGGAAGCCCACGATATTGCTCATGAATGCAACCACATGCGGAACCATATTCCCAATATATGCAAGTGCCTGATTGGCGAACTTCTCTATGTTGGCAGTAAGACTATCCGTTAACTTATTAAGGCTGACCGCATCTATATCATATTTGAGGGTGATATCATTAATCATCTTCTGCAGCTCTTCAATATATGAGCCCCAGTTATTTATAAATGTGGCAATACTGTTAGTCAGCTCCGGAATAACAAATGCAAGCAGAGCGACAATAATCAAAATAAATATAAGATACGACAAAACAATCGAAATTGGTTTCGCCGGCTTACTGTTCTTCTTGAAAA
>CAMAKT010000121.1 GCA_945836135.1 uncultured Clostridia bacterium
CCACAACTGAAGCGTCAACAGATGCAGGGAATCAGACAGCCGATTTAAATGGTTCCTTGGAGGACATCCTTGCAGCAGTATATGCCAACGCAGACCTTGACCCGGATTTGCGTCAGGCAATGCAGTATTACATGACTGAGCCTATCAACGAAGACTCTGAGGAGTATCTTCTCGGAACAACAGAACTTGAGTACGAGGAGGCAGTATGTTCAGCACCTATGATGAGCTCCGTGGCTTATCAGTGTGTACTTGTAAGACTGCCGGAGGGCGCAGATGTTGAGGCGGCTAAGCAGCTTCTTTTAGACAGCGCAGACCCTCAGAAGTGGATCTGTGTGACAGCCGAAGCTACAGCAGCAGAGAACATTGACAACCTTGTTCTTATGATTATGGCTAATCAGGAAACTGTTGATGCCGTAACAGCTTCATTTCTTGGACTCGCAGAGTAATCATTTACAAAAATAATTAAAGATAGGTGGTGTAAAGCTTGCTGTTTTCAAGTATTACATTCTTATATTATTTTTTGCCACTCACACTCCTAGCTTATTTTGTGATGCCGCGAAAAGGAAAGAATGCCGTACTGCTTACGGCAAGCTTTCTTTTTTATTTCTGGGGTGAACCGAAATACTGCTTTCTTATGGCGGGGGCAATACTTACAGGATATTGTTCGGGAATACTGATTGAGAGACTTAAGGGCAGCAGGTACAGAAAACCTGTATTGGCGCTGTCACTTTGCATATTGTTGCTATTGCTGGGAATATTCAAATATTTGGATTTTTTTATACAATGCATCAATTCAGCCTTTGGCTCCAAGATAGCCTTGGTGAAGTTGGCGCTTCCAATCGGAATAAGCTTCTATATGTTCCAGATAGTAAGCTACTGTATAGATGTGTACAGGGATGAGGTGAAAGCGGAGTACAATATTCTGGATTTTGCCATGTATGTCTCACTTTTTCCGCAGCTCATAGCAGGGCCTATCGTGCGCTATGAGACGGTGTCGGCTGAGATAAAGCATAGAACTCACAGCTTTGATAAGGTGTCCGCAGGTATAGGACGCTTTGTCATAGGACTGTGCAAGAAGGTGCTCATTGCGGATTCCTTCGGACTGCTGGTGTCACAGCTTGAGGTGCTTGAAGGTATGGGAACACTGGGCTACTGGCTTATTGCCTGTGCATATACCATGCAGATATATTTTGATTTTTCCGGCTACAGCGATATGGCTATTGGACTGGGAGGCATCTTCGGATTTACATTTCCGGAGAACTTCAATTATCCGTATATCTCCAGAAGTATAACGGAATTCTGGCGCAGATGGCATATGACCCTTGGGGGATGGTTCAGGGACTATGTATATATTCCCCTTGGCGGAAACAGAGTGTCCTTGTTTAAATGGTTCAGAAATGTGCTCATTGTGTGGGCGTTAAGCGGTTTGTGGCACGGGGCTGCCATGAACTTTGTGATATGGGGTGTATATTACGGAATTATATTGATTTTGGAAAAACTGTTTCTTTCGAAGCTTCTTAAGCGTCTGCCTGTGGTTTTACAGAGCATATATACCATGCTTCTGGTAATTATCGGCTTTGCCGTATTCAGGACGGAGGATTTGTCACAGGTATTAATGCAGCTTAAGGGAATGTTCGGAATGCTTGGGGGCGAGACTTCTGTGCAGACAGGGCGAATATGTCTGTATTATCTTAAAAGCTATGCCGTTCTGTTCGTTATAAGTATTATAGGAGCGACACCGCTTATCAAAATGCTTTTTTCCAAAATACTGCAATTTCAGCCGGAGGACTCTAAGTTACCTGAAGGTAGCAAGAAAATATGCATGGCGGCAAAGACAGTGCTAATTTATTTGAAGCCTGTATTTTATATATTATGTATGGTTGTTGTTACAGCTTATCTGTTAAACGGAAGCTTCAATGCCTTCCTGTATTTCAGATTTTGATGATGCGGGGGTGAATTTGAATGGATAGACACCAAAGAAATGCAAACAGAATAATTGTCATAAGCTTTATTGCATTTTTGTGTATATTTATGGTGGGGGGGATTCTGCTTGAGGATAAGGATACGTCCGCTTCCGAGAGGAGAAAGCTTACGCAGGCTCCGCTGCTTTCGGGGGCAACGGTTATTTCCGGCAAATACATGGGAAGCATGGAGGATTATCTGCTTGACCAGTTTCCGGGGCGGGATGTTTTCCGCGTGATTATGGCGGAGTTTGACAGAAATGTGCTACACAAATGGGATACCAACGACTACTATATGGCGGACGGTGCCGTGTTCAAGCTGGATTATTCCATGTCGGAGAAGAACATACAGCATGCAGCCGAAAAATTTTCAGACATTTTTGATAAATATTTTGCTGAGGGGAATTGTTATTATTCCATTATACCTGACAAGAATTATTTTGTCGGGGAAAAGTACGGATACCCGGGCTATGACTATGACAGGCTTCTGGATATTATGGGGCAGTACATGAAAGATTCACAGTATATAGATATATTTGACATGCTTGACATAGACGATTATTATCTTACTGACCTGCACTGGATGCAGACAGAGATTGTGGATGTGGCGGACAGGCTTGCCTTTGCCATGGGAGCTGCTTTGGGCAGCATAAGCGAAAAAGAATATGAAAATGTTGTTGCAAGCAGTGATTTTATGGGAGGCTACGGTGGTGCTTCGGCATTTAATTCGCGGAATGATGAGCTTGTGTATCTGACCAATGATATTATATCGGACATGAAGGTATATGACTACGAGAAAAACGCGTATGTAAGCGTATATGCGGATGAAAAGGCAGAGGGAATAGACCCTTATGATGTATACCTATGGGGAGCAAGGGCACTGTTGTCCATAGAAAATCCTAATGCAATCAATGATAAGGAGCTTGTTGTGTTCAGAGATTCCTTCGGAAGCAGCATGGTTCCGCTTCTGGCTCAGCAATATGAGCGTGTTATCCTGGTGGATTTGAGATATGTGACGGCGGACTATGCCATGACCCTGGCACAGCCGAAGCCGGACAGCGATGTGCTTTTTATGTACAGCACACTTCTTTTGAACAACAGCAGCAGTATGAAGCTTAATTAGAGTGGAAATTATTTCTAATGATTTGAAACATTTCAACGGAAAAATGATACTTATTATATGGATTCCACAAAATACCATGGTAAACACCGGTTGCTGTTCAGTTAATTAAGAGGTGGTGCAGAGGGAGGCGTTATATGGAAGAAGAATTTGCCAGACTGTATACCGGTATATATAAGGACTTGTACAGGTTCGCATTGTATACTTTATGTAATAAAGAGGAGGCAGAGGACGCAGTCAGCGAGGCTGTGGTCGATGCGTATGCTGAGTTCGGAAAACTCAGGGATAAGGGGGCATTCAAAAGCTGGATGTTCAAAATCCTTTCGGCGAAATGTAAGCGTAAGCTCAAAGGGTATCTTAATAAAACCGTAGAGCTGGACGAGACTCTGGACTCTGAACTGGGCGGAAAGGCACCGGATATAGACAATAAGGTCGATTTGTGGGAGGCCTTCGGACGGCTTGATGAGAGGGAGAGGCTTATTATAAATCTTTCGGTTATTGCAGGCTATGAGGGCAGGGAAATTGCAAAGGTGCTGTCCATGAACCACAACACCGTGAGAACTATAAGAAAGCGTGCTCTGGACAAAATGAGGCTTATGCTGGAATGACTGTGACATACGCCAATTCGCGCATGGGTAAGCGCAGAAGGGAGATATAATGGATGATAAATTTTTAAAGGATAAAATTTCCAATGATAACATACAGGTACCGGACAGCCTTCTTCCGGAAAATATAGGCAGTCTTCTTGGCAAGGCAGAAGCCAAAAGGACGCAGGTAAGAAAAAAGAGTTACACAGGCTGGATTTTCGGATTTGCGGGAGCTGCCGCGGCGGTGCTTATGCTTATACTTGCCATCAATGTAACGGGAATAAGCAAAGGGCAGGGTAGCGGGGAGAACACAGCTGACAATGCATCTGTTACTTATGAGGATATTTACAGACAGATTGACGGAGGAATATGGGAGAGGATTCAGAACGGAATAGATAGTTTTGCATCCGGCAAGACTTATGTGGTAGATGAGGCTGCGACTACTGCAGGGGAGTTCGTTTTTGAGAGTGGCGTTCAGACTAATCTGGCAACGTCGGATGAGGCACCGGGAAGTACCGGGAACTATTCCAGGACCAATACCCAGGAGGCAGAAGTCGGTGAGGGGGACATCTTTGTAACCGACGGAAGCTATATCTATATTCTTAAGAACAGCGGTAAATATTCCAATAATGGGGAGATTATTATTGTGCAGGCCGAAGGGGAGAATGTGACTACGGTTGCAAGCCTTGTGCCTGAGGTCGTGAACGGCTATGATATCCTGAGCTTTGAAGAAATATATGTACAAGGCGACAGACTTGCTGTTATCGGAACGGCCTACAGGAATACCTACGAGACAAACAATGATGATGAGGTGACTTTTGCAGTAATATATGACATCACTGACCGCAGCAATCCTGTTCTTATGAATAACGCCAAACAGAGCGGCGGTTATGTTTCGTCACGTCAGAGCGGAGGAATAATATATCTTGTATCGGAATTTGACAGGCTGGTGGATATATCGAGAAGAGAGTATGATTCATATATACCTGCCTGTGATGGACAGACAGTGGAGGCAGACAGCATATACTGTCCGGAGGAGCTTTCTTACAGAGGCTATACGGTCATAGGATCCATAGATTTCAATAATCCGGATGGCTATATTGACTCGGAGTCCATAATGGCAGGCAGCAGCAATATGTATGTCAGCGCCGATGCGATATATTTTCTTATCAGCACCAGCAACATTAAGACATATAAGACCCTTGGCGGGACCTTGTACGGAAAAGGCATGAGCAGTCTTGTGAAATTCTCCTATGATAACGGAAACATTGAGTATGTAAACGCTGCCGAGGTTCCGGGAAATGCTGACAGCCAGTTTTCCTTCAGTGAGTACAATGGTTATATTCGTCTTGTAACCACTGCAAGAGAATATATACAGTATGCAAATACGGATGAAGCAGGAAAAGCTATTGATGATGAATGGAAATATAACGGTTATACTGTGTATGGAACCACATCAAATGGCCTCTACATTTTTGACAAAGACCTTAATCAGGTGGGAAGTATAGATAACCTTGCCGAAGGAGAAACGCTGAAATCCTCAAGATTTCTTGGAGATATGGCATATTTTGTCACCTTCCGCCAGACTGACCCGTTGTTTACAGTGGATTTGTCTGACCCGGCAAACCCTGTAATTACAAACGAGCTTAAGGTTACCGGTTTTTCGGAGTATCTTCATCCTTACGCAGACGGGAAAATGCTTGGCATAGGCTATGAGGCTGACCCTAATACCGGTGCAAGGGGATATATTAAGCTGAGCATGTTCGACATAAGTGATTCGGGCGATGTCACCGAGGAGAACAGACTGGTTCTTGAGGGCGCTTACAGTTCGGGCGTAATGTATAATCACAGGGCGGTTATGGTGGATGCCGGGCGTGGTATATTCGGATTTGCGTCAAACTTTAATTTATATTCGGAAGGTTCATGGTCAGGAGATGGTACGCTTTATCAGCTCTTTACCTATGATGAGAATGAGGGCTTTAAAATACTGCTTTCATGCCGGGTGGACGACGGAAGAACAGAAAACTACTATTATTACAGCTCGGAAACGACAAGAGCTGTGTATATAGATGATTATCTGTATATATACGATGGGGAGAACTTAATATATATATATGACCTGACGAATTACAGCTTTGTGAAGAAAACTGAATTATAGCATTAATGATGCTCATTCCGGCAGGAGGAGTCTTTCTCGCTGCCGGAATGGGCTTTTTGCAAATAAGGAGGTAATTTGAATGAACATACCGATAGACATATCTGAAACTATTATCAAGACCGAAAGGATGGTTCTGCGCCCTTGGCGTGAGATTGATTTGGAAGATTTTTATGAGTACGCCTCTGTGGACGGCGTGGGACAGATGGCGGGCTGGCTGCCTCATGAGAGCAGGGAGAAGTCAAAAGAGATTCTTACCATGTTCATTGAGGAGAAAAAGACCTTTGCGCTGGAATACAATGGAAAGGTTATAGGTTCCCTTGGAATAGAGGAATATAACGAGGACGAATTCCCGGAATTTACAGAACAGAAGGGCAGGGAGTTAGGGTATGTACTGTCTAAGGCTTATTGGGGTCAGGGACTTATGCCGGAGGCAGTAAAGGCTGTGAGGGACTACCTGTTTGATACGGTCGGACTGGATTTTCTTATGTGCGGGCATTTTACGGATAATGAGCAGTCGAAGAGGGTTCAGGAGAAATGCGGTTTTGTACACTACAAGCTTACAAAGCATGAGACCAGATACGGGATTGTTAAGGACACATGGGTATCCTTGTGTACAAGAGAACATATATGTAATTATCTGGACATGCAGGCAGAACAACAGGAAATTGCACTAAATTCTCTGAGTTCAATAGGCTTCTATCCTGCTTATGGCAGAGTTAAGACGATGCAAAATATAATGGACAAATCCGTTCCAGGACAAATGCCGCAATTCTATTTTGTTTTGCGGGACGATGAGCTAATTGGTTATATGTTTCTGATTGGCGATGAAAAAAGGTTTCGTGCTTTTCCATGGTTGTCTATTGATAATTTGGACGAATTACCAATACATATTGCGGCACAAATGATGAATATTGCAATTAAGACGTGGGAAAATGCAGGAAATCTGCAAATGGCTGAATATCAAAAAACTCGTTTGGACGATTATAAATGCGGTGTCGGACGACGAAACGGAAGCAAATTCAGACAAATTTTGTCTAAATCTGCCATTAATCCGTCCAAAAGTGGTTGAAAAATACAGTTTTGGACGATTGAGTATTGAAAGATTTGCAGGCTGTATTTATAGCCTCTTAATTTGGCAGGAGCCTATGAGTATTTATGTTCAAGAGGTTTTATGTGGTCTAAGTGCGAAGTTGCTGAATGCTATATGACAAGGGGGGAGATTCCTTATCACTTGAGTTTTAAGAAAAAGCTATCATTTAGCCCAAATATGGCTTGATAAAAAATGATGTTTTCACAACATAAAGAAACCGAAAGATTCCTATTTTGCAATCTACCGTTAGGATGATACACATTTCTTTTAGGTGTATGGTGTAAGTAGATTGATTTTGGTCTTTGATTACGGATTTATTCCTAAAATTGAAATAATTATACGTAGTGAAGAGGGATTGTTTACGGACATATTCTGGAAAGTTCGAAATGTATCCGTAGAAAAGAGAGTGTGATTACGGATATATTCCAGAAAATGCAACATATATCCGTAGAAAAGAGAGTGTGATTACGGACATATTCCAGAAAATGCAACATATATCCGTAGAAAAGAGAGATTGGCTACGGATATATGTGAGAAAGAGTAAAATGTAACCGTATAATGAATGGCATGTAACTAACAAGAATGCAGAAAGCTCTCGCGGCTCTACTCGCTTGACGCTCTATGAATTCAGTCCGGAATTCAGCCTTATGTGTGCAAACTCTCGGCGGTCAATTTCCGAAAATCTGCGCATGGCTTTTTAGCATGTTAAATTGATATTTTCTCTATGTAAAGAAATTGGTCAATTCTGGTTGTGCTCACAAATAATTCAAAAAGCGCCCAATGATTTGTTACTTGTCATTGGGCGTTTATCTTTAAATTTCGTTCTTGAATATATAGCTTGGTCGATGCGGCTAATTCTTTCCTTTATCTTTACAAAAATTTTTAACATTGCAAAACGGGCAGTCAATCAGATGTTCATCACACACATGAATCTCAGATATCAATTGTGTCCATTTAGGTCTGAATTCTTTCCCGCAATTGCTGCATACAAAAGTATGTCTGCTTTGCACTATTGCAATTACTGCTATTATTGCGATTATTACCAAAATAAATCCAATCCATAACATAACGCATTCCCCTTGACTTCCTATTTGATATTTTCATATTAACATGTGTAAACTGTATTTTCAATAATAAACAGTGTAAAACAGTTGACAACAGTTCTGCGCTGTTATATACTGTTTACAACACGTGGAGGTTTTATATGCATATTATACTTAACAATTCTTCTATGATACCTATTTATGAACAGCTCATGGAACAGATAAAGAACGAGATAATATCGGGAGAGCTTAAGGAAGGAGAAGTTCTTCCTTCCGTCAGAGCTTTATCAGGAGAGCTTAAAATCAGCGCACTCACGGTCAAGAAGGCCTATGACCGTCTGGAGGAGGACGGCTTTGTGGTAACTGTCCATGGCAAGGGAACCTTTGTCGCTGCCACGGATAAGCAACTTGCAATAGAGGCCAGGAGAAGGGCTGTGGAGGATGATTTTTACGCCGCTGTGTCAAAGGCGAAGAACGTAGGGATGAGTAAAGAAGAGATATTGGAACTGTTGACAATTATTTTGG
>CAMAKT010000122.1 GCA_945836135.1 uncultured Clostridia bacterium
TTAATTACATCCTCACCTCTCGGATTCAGTCTGCGAACAGCCTGAACGCCAGCCGAGTCGATGTTGGTGGCATATATAAATCCATCGGAATCAACATCAATTCCCGTAAATTCTGTCGGAATGTAGAGCTGCTGCTTCGAACGCTCCTCCTTGGTTGCTATTCTCTTCCAGAATTTTTCCCAGAGAGAAATTTTGACATCGATGGTTCCGAAGAAACCTGAGAACTCACCATTTGTCTCGAATACCATAATTCCTTCAAACATATTCTGCGCAATGCAGTATATTCTGTCCGCATAATCCACAGTAACTTTAAGAGGAACAAACACATATCCTGCCTCTAATGACTGCGACACCGGATTATCTACAATCCTTACAAAAGTTCCGTCCGGCTCAAGTACCACTATTCTGTGATTCTGGGAGTCCGCAATGTAGAGCTGTCCGTTCTCGGAAATGCAGACACCATATGGTGCCTTGAAGCTGTCCTTAACGCCGTTGTTATCGAAGGAATCAATAATATTAATAACTTCCGTCATGCTGCTGTTGAGAACAACAATTCTGTTATTCCCTGTATCTGCAATATACAGGCTGCCATTCTCCGAATAGCATATATCCTGCGGTGTAACAAAGTTCCCTATGCTCTCTCCGTTGTAATTAAGCTTTCTTCCGGATATGGAAGTAATAGGCTCATAAGCCGACGGTGTATAGGTAAGATCCTCACGGTCATCGTAATTGTAGGTATCATAGGGTTCATCACCTGCAAGAACCGGAACGGTGCATAACCCCATCACCATAACAAAAGACATAAACAGCGCTGCCATATGCAGTAAACAATGCGGGAAAATACATATTTTTTTATTTCTCATGCTCTCCCTCCTATCAATCCTTCATTCCCGACGTAGTCATTGTCTCAAGGACATTGCTCTGGCATATCAGGAAGAATATAATCGGTACTGCTGCTATGATAAATGTTACCGCTGCCGCTGCACCGGCTCTTGCCGTACCGCCTGCGGTAATCTGCTGTAATGCATACTGGAGAGGCTTTAATTCCTCATCTCTTAAGAATAAGCTTCCCGTGTTGCCCCACATCTGCTGGAACTGGAAAATCGCCAAGGTCAGCCATGCAGGCTTTACATTCGGCATTACAATTGACCAGAACACTCTCCACTCAGATGCGCCGTCAAGTCTTGCCGACTCCATGAGCGAATCAGGAAGCTGCTCCATGAACTGCTTCATAAGGTAAAGACCCATACCGAAGGAGCATGCCGGAAGGATTAATGCCGCATAGGTATTATTGATATGCAGCCAGCTTATGATTAAATACTGCGGAATCTGGGTTACGGTCCATGAGAACATCATGGAGAGTACTACCATGTTGAACAATATCTTTTTTCCCGGGAAGTCATGCTTGGCAAGAGGATATGCTGCAAGTGATGCACAGAGCACGTGTCCCACCATACCGCCTCCGGTAATAATGATGGTGTTCAATATGTATCTGGAAAACGGAACCCATGAGCTGTTCATAAGTACAAACAGGTCTGAAAAGTTCTCCAGAGTAGGATTTCGTACAAAAATCTTTGGCGGGAATTGGAATATCTCGTCTAAGGGCTTTAAAGCATTGTTGATTATCATTACAAGCGGAAGTGCCATGAATACACCGCATATAAACATGATTACAAACAAAAGTGTATTTCCTGCCATGGAGCGGTTAAGCTTTTTCTCCCTTGGTCTTCGCTTGAATAATCTCTTCTTTTTCTTATCCTTATTCTTACTCATTGACCAACCCTCCTTAATACCCGCTGTACCAGCTTATTGGTTCCTATCATCAACAGGAACAGGACGGTTGCTATTGCCGATGCATAGCCCATTTCCATTCGTCCTCCCGAACCATAGTCGAGAAGATGAGTTACCACCGTGGCTCCTGCGTAGTTAACCGAAGGGTTACCTGCTAACTGAATGGATATATCAGCTACCGCAAAGGACTGTGTAATCTGCATTACCGCACCGAACATGAGCTGAGGCTTCATTGAAGGAAGTGTTACATACCACAGCTCCTGCCAGCGGTTCTTTACGCCGTCAAGGGCTGCTGCCTCGTACAGGCTCTTATCCACTGTCTGAAGACCTGCAATGAAGGAAAGGAAGCCTGTGCCTAAGGACAGCCAGAGCTGAACCACAATGAGCACCGGAAGCACATACTTTTCTGTCTTCATCCACAGAACTGCCTCATCGATAATCCCCAGCTTAAGCAGTATACCGTTTAAATATCCGTAACGGTCACCTGTAAGAATCAGGTTCCACACCATGTATGCGTTACCGCAGATACTCGGTGCATAGAAAATCAATGTAAGAAAAGCTCGAAGCTTTCCTGAAAATTCATTTATTATCCACGCGAACAACAGACACAGAATATAGCTTATCGGTCCTGTTATTACCGCAAAGATAAGTGTATTTTTGAGGGATATTAAGAAGATATCGTCCTCCAAAAACAATTTGATGTAATTCTTCCATCCTACGAAAGTAGGCGGTTCCAGCATATTAAAATATGTGAAGCTGAAGGCTATTGATATAACCACCGGAAGCACAGTAAAGAGAAAAAACAATATAAAGTACGGTGCAAGCATTGCGTAGGATACACGGCTCTTCTTGACACGGTAGCCTAATTTTCGCTGCTTAAATGCTAATTCTGTCGCCTGCTGCTGTTCGCGGCTGACTGCCATCTGTTCTGCCATTTATTTTCCTCCTTTCCTATTCTTCACCGGCAATTGGAAGCCCAAGCTCCTGTCGTTTGTAATTAATTTCCGCGTTAATATATATTACCTTATCCATAAGTTCTTCTCTAGGCGAAGCTGTATCCGTCTCTGTTGTAACGGTATAGAAGGCATTATTTACGTTACGCCATGAGTAGTAGCCTCCCGGCACCTGCGGAATGCCCTTTACCCAGTCAAAGGCCTCCAGAAGTGCTTCATAGTCGTCTATAGGCCATGGCATATTGGCAAAGGCTTCAAGGTTTGCTGTCGGAACTCTCGCAGCCGAACCCATAAGGCTCTCCATCTCTCTTCCGTACTGCGTCTGGATGTCTGCACTGGTCCACCATTTTAGGAATTCCCAACATGCCTCAGGATACTGGGTATCCGCCATTATTATGCTGGCAAGTCCGGTACAGCCGGTGCTTCTGTCTATACTTCCGTCCTCTCTTACCGTTCCCGGTACCGGAACGAAATCCCAAAGTCCTGCAATATCAGGAGCCGACACCACGAGGTTATTGTAAACGGTGTAATCTGCAATTATAATCGGACACTCACCTGTACGGAAACGCTCCTCAACGCTGGTTTCCTTATCAAGCTTAAAGTCCGTATAATATTCACAGTATTCCTTGAAGGTATTTACCGCTATGTCGGAGTCAAGCATTGACTTATCTCCGTTTTCCGAATAATACTCGCCGCCGTTCTGGTACAGAAGCATTGCAAACACCTGCTCACTAGGCAGCATACCGAATTCCATCTGGTTCTTGGCAAGAACTGTCATGGCCACCTTAACCTCCGCCCAGGTCTGCGGTACCTCCATTCCAAGCTCTGCTAAAATATCCTTGCGGTAGAACATAACCGGGAAGGTTATTGTCTCAGGCAGAGCGTATGTAGCTCCGTCAAACTGGAACGCCGTCATGGACGCATCCGAAAAGCGCGTAAGCACTTCGTCCAAATCGTCAAACCTGCTCAAATCAATTACCGCATTACGGATACCGTAATTGACAGGTGTATCATTTCCCGTGTTGAGCACCGCTCCCGCAATTCCGGAGGTATTGGCTACCTGAATTGCCACATCCGGTCCTTCTCCCGCAAGCTCCGCACGGAGAAGAGTGGACATATCTACAAGCTGTACATTTACATTGATTCCATACTCATTTGTGAAGCTCTCATCAATCATGGACTTGATTACATTTGCCTGGTCGCGTCCGGAACCAATCCACAATGTAATTGTCGGGCTGTCGCCTCCGTCCTCGGATACATTTCCAATCTGGTTGTAATCAATTATGAATGAGTAGAAAAGTCTTCTGCATTCATATCCTGCCTTGCTGAAAAATGATGTATTGCCATACTTGATATCCACATCCGAAGAGTAGATATTGATTCTGTCAACGGCAAGAGGCTGGTCGATAACCTGTGTTACCCAGTTACCGCAGGCTCTTACGTTAATCTTATATGTACCTATAACTCTTACAAAATACTCGCCGTCCGCAATAAGGTCATCAAGCTGGTCACGCATTGTAATGAGCACCGTTTCCTTGTCTGACTTCTTACCGGTCAGGGCTCTCAGTGAAACAATGGCTGCATCGAGCTGATTTCTTACTGCAACCAACTCATCATGCAGTCCCGGAAGCGTTCTTTCAATCTGATAGTCTCTGTATGTATCAGGGGAAACGCCTGTAACCCTTATTACCTCACGGTATATGGAGTTGAGCTGCTGTACACAGTCCTCAACCTCGCTGATAATATCCGAGAAATCACCAAGCACTACTTCCATTCTTATTGTGTGATGTCCTGCTTCAAGATAGAAGGAATATGGATTACCATAATTGTCGCTAAGCACATCCTCACGCCAGCTCTGGTCATAATTAAAACCATAGGCCTCCATTTCCTTAAAAGGAACTTCACCGTCAATGGTAATCTTACGTGACACATAGATTCCTCTTACATAATTCTGGCAGTCGTAAAGCGATATATTATAATATCCTGTCTGCTCCACATCGAATTCCCATTCAACCCATTGTCCTACAAGTCTCCAGGAATTGCCACCGATGGTATTGTTAAGAAGCGTCTTCGCGCTTGCCGGCGATACCGACGGTGAGGACTGGTCCTGTATAGGATAGAGCATCTGTGAAGATGTCCTGGTTGCGTTTTCGCCTTCTATAGTGATGAGCTGTCCTGTGGTGTCTTTTGCACCTGCTGCATCAAGCTCACTCTTAATCTGCGCATATTCTGCCTTTTCTTTGGCATTGCTAAGTGTGAGGGAATGAATTAACATTGGCTCTCTCATGGAGAGAATTGTAATTGTGTGCTTTCCCTTGGTGAGGTAGATGGACAATGGAGAGGTAACATAGCCGTCACTGTCGTATACATATTCGGAAACCCATTCCGGAATCTCTCTCATACTCGGCTTACAGTCATTACCCTGATTATCCTTCTCCCACTGGTATAACGCTGAACCATTGTCAGCAGTAAGTTTAACAGCGTCATACTCCCATATTCTGTAAAAAGTAACCAGCGCCAGCTCCGAATACGGCAGTTCCCCGTCTACAAATATACTTCTCTCAATAGCTGAATTCTTACCTTTTACCGGGTAGTATTCCAAAGCCAGGTTGTAAAAACCTTCCTCAGAAACCTCCACCTCGAATTCAATCAGTGAATTCTCGCTGGTGTAGATGCTGTCGCCGCTCATACCCTCATAATCCTTATAAATTATCGGTTCGGCGGTTTTATCATTCTCATCGTATCTTACACAACTTTCAGCTCCCACCGTAATGGACTTATCCGGATATACGGCATTATGTGAAGCTACATAAGCCTTGTAATCCGGGACAGAATCGTCAACAGAATATGTGCTGACAATCTCATCATAATCATCCATTTCTAAATCCGTTCTAGCCTCAACACGGTTCGAACCTAGTGGAAGCATGAGCAGCACCGCAACCGCAGCTGCAAGTACCGAAGTAACTCTTTTTCCCATTCTCTGCTTCATCCCTTACCTCCATTATCGTAATACCATGCATCCTCGCCTTCATCGGGCTTTGGCATGTAATGTAACAATACCTTCTCCATCATAAACGTAACAATATAGCACCAACAGCCCGGCACAAACAGTATGCACGGCATTGGCAGCACGTATATCTGCAGCCATCCAAGAATCACCGTTCCGGCAATCACCGCTGCTGTTATCGGTATGTACCGCAGGCTCATGACAAATGCCAGCTTCACCATATCGATTATTCCCATTGTAAACCGGGACAATATCGGAAAAATATATACAGTAATGAATATTAACAGTGCAAACAGTACAACATATATTGTTGAAAATATCTTTCCTGTCTGTTCGTTTCCACCCGTATCCCGCGCTGTCTGTACCATCATTCCCGCCTGTGTGTACCCAATGTACAACGCTGCCGCTACGGCAATAATTCCGACCGTGATAAGAATTCCTTTACCCATGATTCTTTTCATTGATGCAAAGAACTCATGAACCGGTGTTCCCCTTCCTCGCCGCACGCTCTTTATTACCGCGTAGTACAGAGATGTCACGGCAGGGCCGACTGTAATTATCGGTAGGCAACATACAATAAATACCGCGCTCAGCATTGTAAGCTCACCGAATCCCGTAAGAAGTTCCATGAATCTGCCATCATATGCAAATAGCTTTTTTGCAAATGTTTTTTCCGTAAAGCCTCGCTGTCCAGAACCTTTCACGGCAGTTCCTCCTGTATCTATTCCTTCAAAGGATAATTCTTAAGGTCGGGCAGCTCGTCCAGCGTGATTACTATTTCACTGTCATAAGCCGCCTTCAGCATCTTCTCTTCCGTATATTGTTCGCTGTATGCATATATGGATGTATTCTTGGCTACGAATTCCACTCCCCATGTACAGAAAAATCCCCACATGGCACCGTCTCTCTTGGCCAGCTCCGGGTCAAAGACACATCCGTTCTCGGACATAACAACCATCTTGCCGCTTGTGTAGTCAACTGCTTCAAGGAATTTGTTTACCTGTGAAGTGTACACATGCTCTCCCGGATATAAATCCTCTCCTATGATATCCACATACTCATCACCCGGATACCACTCTGCATCCTGTCCGTTCCAAAGCCAGATAAGATTATTGAGTCCGTACTCATTGGTAAGCTTATCATACAGAAGTATGTACAGCTTCTTGTATGCCTCCGGTCCCGATGCGCCCCACCAGAACCATCCGCCCGATGCCTCATGGAGCGGTCTCCACAGAATCGGAACATCCGCCTCCTGCAGAATCAAAAGTTGCTGCGCAATTGCATCAATGTCCTGCATCAGCAGTTCATAGCCTTCCTCATCCTCACCGTTCATTATCTTCGCAAGATTAATGTTGGTTGACTCCGTCCTGAAGCCCGACCACCACTCTCCGGTCAGATACTTGCTCGGTGCGTTCCAGTGCCAGCAGAAAGTAACTATTCCGCCATTTTCCCAGAATGCCTTGGCATATTCCGTTGCCTTGGATGTGCTTCCGTTCTCCGCTCTCGACGGTGAATACTCAATAAAATCAAGTCCCAACACTGCAGGATATTTTCCGGTGACTTTATTGACCACCGCAAACTCCTTGCCAAACTGCCCTGTATCACAATACTGTCCTGACAGAATGTTTTTGCCATAGCTGTCAGTAAGATAACTCATAAGCCTTCTCGCACTTTCCGAAGCATTCGGATTGACAAGCTTACCCGACACCTCGTATATTGCCGGATCAATCGGCTGTGACGTCTGCACCGTCAGCTTATCCAAGCAAATCCACCCCCAATATTTTTCCACGGTTACCTGATGCGTCCCCGCTGTCAGATACACACGGTTAATCTTCGTATCCGTAAACGAGCTGTCCTCCGACACCAGATTTCCCACGCTCTCACCATCAACCGTAACATAATTCTCCTTATACCCTCCGTTGCTGGCGGTAGTAAATACCAGGTCATAAAATCCTTCTTCGCTTATATCAATGCTGATGCTGCATGCATCCTTATCATCTGCAAAGCCTGATGCATAACCGGTTCCGCTGTATCCGGGTTTGGCGGTATCTGATTTCACATTGCCGGTAAAGCTTCCGTCCTCAGCCTCATACACTCCTGCGACCTTAGGAACATACTCCGTTGTCTCCTGCGTGCTCGACATCTCCTGTGTTCCCGGCATTTCCTGCCCATCGGATTGTCCTGTCTCATTTTCCTGTGTCTTGGAACACCCTGCAATTGTTCCTACAGTCATAGCTGCTGCAATCAATGCGGCTGTAATCCTGCATCCTCTTCTGCCTCGATGTCTCATAAAGCATCCTTTCTTCATACATCTTCTCAAAATATTTACATTCTCTTCACAAAAAATTCAACAAGTTACTTAACAAATTCATTTTTTAAGTAACTTAAGTATATCGCATGCCCTTATTAATGTCATCATTATTTTTTGATTTTTATAATTTATTTTTGATTTTATTGTGCATTTATTCCAAATAAACATTTCTTTTTGAATATGTTTATGTCATTATTCCAAGATATATACTATAAAAGCAGCAAAAATGACGGCATTTTTGTTAGCTAACAAGTTAAGTGTCTTGCCGGAATATCTAATTTGTCAAAATGAGAAGTTTGCACTATAATATAAATTAATGTTAATTCATTTAAGGAGATGTATATGAATTTTTTACTGGATAAAACTCATTTTACGGACATTGA
>CAMAKT010000123.1 GCA_945836135.1 uncultured Clostridia bacterium
ACATCGGATACTTTCTGATATACAAATCCACATCACTTCTTGTGATTCCATGAATAGATATATACTCTGCAAATTTCTCCCGCGCCTCCACATAGGAATAATCTAAATATGCATCAAGATTTTTCAACAGCTCCAGCATCTGCAGCACATACACATTCTCTTTTGTTATCTGTACGATTGGTTTCCTTACATAAAATCTTCGGTTGCCAATCCGCACTTCTCTGTCGGACGAGTTGGTATTATTGCTTACAATCTCAACCACTCGGGGAACCTGTGTGGTAATTCCTATCTGATTGGCAAAGGAATTGCCACCATAAAAACCATCTATATTGTCACCCTTGGAGATAAAGCGATATCTTGCTACCATATCCGCATTGGGACCAATGGTAGAATTTAGTAGTGTCTTCTTGGGAATAAAATATACCCCGGTATCGTACTTCTGCAGCAAACCCTTGTCACAGAGTTTCTTTAACTGCTGATTTAAAGCAGACTTCGTAATATCTTCTCTCTCCAAATCCGAAAAGAAAATTGGCTCTGCTTCTTTGTATTGTTCTTTTATATAATTGTATAGCATCGACCCTTCTCCTTTCTTAATATTTTAGTTATTGTAATTCCATTTTGTTAAGTATATTATATTCTTTGACGAAAACTATGTCAATTATATTCTTTCGCATATTAAAGATTTTATCCGCTTCACACACCCACTACACAGGCTCTCCTCACAGCAAAACTCAGTTGAATATATTATTCTCTTATATTATAATCTACCTAAAGCTCATTATGTAATTACAATTCAATACTTCAGATATACAAAAAGCACCGAAGGTGTAATCTGCGAAATTACATACCTCGGTGCTTTATTAAAATGTAGCTTTTTTACATCTGTATTATTGCCGTGTCATAAGCCTCCAGCGTAGCACTCTTAGCTCCTGCACTTGTCTTAACTGTTGCTGTCTGTGTCTCACCGCTGTTGTTGATGATGACAAGCATATTGCTTGCAGGGTAGAATGCGCACTCTGTATATGGGTTGTCTGTGATATAGTCACCGTCAAGTGCCTCACCACCTGCCATAAGAATCAGATTGAATAACATTCTGGTGTTCTCAAGGCTTATGTTGTAGTGGGACATGTAGATGCCCTTGCCCTTGCCGAAATCATTGATTGTAAGAGCTGGTGCTCCGTCAGCCTCGGCAACTACCCTCGCCTTGCCGTCCGTAAGGTACAGACCGCTTCTGCCTCTTATAGAGCATCCCTCCGGCATAAGACCGTCTACAGGTTCAACTTCATACTGCCACTTGCCATGGCATATTCTTGCACCTGTATCCTCGTCAATGCCAAGTACATGTGCCATTCTAAAATATGTATCATAGCCTACCACTGCGGATGGCTCATCCACTCCGATGAAGGTACCTCCGTTGTATACCCACTCAGTAAGCTTGGATACAACCTCCTCGTCCTTCCAGTTGTCGCCGCCGCTCCATGCGCTTCCGGCATAGCCTGCGTTGATTACAACATCAATATCCTTCAGCACCCCTGCCTTGACATCCTCAAAGCTTATGAAGGATACGTCCACAGGAAGTCCTGAAAGGGATTCATTTATGTGAATCAAATCATTCATATATGTCTCATGGAAATGTCCTGACAAAGTCCATGAACGCAGCTTGCCCCAGCTATGAAGCACTGCCACCTTGGTCTTAATGGACAGTGGCGATCCCTGAGCGTGGAAGGACTTAACTGTTCTGAACTCGTCAGAAACCTTCTCAATATAATCGCAGAAATCCGGAAATGGCTCCACAAGGTGCAGATATCCTCCCAGTCCGATTCTGTCAACCGGCTGACGAAGAAGTGCTCTTCTTACGCTGTTCCAGTACTTCTTGGCATCCAGTGTAGGATTGCCGCCCTCCATAAATGTAGGTGCTCCTCCCAACCCCACAGGGAAAAGGTACGGATGTAGTCTGAGTTCGTGGTTAGGAACATCCACACCTGAACACAGCCTTGCCTCATAGCCTGAGAATACGCACTTAATCAGTCCGTCAAAGCCGAACTCCTTAAATCTTCCGTTGTACGGCTCAATTCCAACCCAGCTGTCATCATAGAAGACGTATGCTTTCTTGCCATACTGATGAACTATATCTATAAGCTGCTTACCGAAGGAGATTACAAAATCATTGATGAACTCCATCCAGTCTGCCTTATGCTTATTGCCAACCATGTGTGTTACATGCAGCTTGCCCTGATTGATGAAGTCCTCCGCTGTCAAGCGGTAGCCGTATTTCGCCTCAAATTCATCCAGTGCAAGGGGACTTACCGTAAAGTCATAGGATGCCCAGTCGGAGAAAAGATGGCGGTTGCGCTCACTGCTTCCCCATATCCATACAAAATTGTAGAACATGGACGTGAAGCGGACTACCGTGGTGTCAGGATGTGTCTCGCACCAGTTCTTCATCCAGTTAAGCATGTATTCCCTTGTTGCCTCATGTCTTGGGTCAATCTGCATCAGATGCTCTTTTGTCCAGTTGTTGGTTGTATGGTTGTACATGGAAATCTCTTCCCATATACGGTATGCCATGAAGCTTACTGTATACTTATGCCAAGGCGTAATTCCCTTAATTGTTACCACGCCATCCTTATAACTCCACTTGCTCTCATCCACCAGAGTGTCCGTGGTTCTGTCATATACCTGCCAGTATTTGAGTGAATCCTCACTCTCGTTGATTTTGAACTGCTCTGCAAAGAAATCCTTCATAAGCTCTACACTTAAGCTGTCACTGTCCGCAACAACCGGCTGTGTCATGAGGAAGGTCTGCTGAAGCTTATCCATATTCTTCTTCGCCCACTCATTATGGTCACGTATAATACAGATTGTAGAATATATTCCGTATCCTGCATTTAATATCTCATCTGAAAGAACAGTTCCGTCACTGTCCCTGATTACATCAGCTCCCCATTTCTCAGCCATCTTAAGAGTAAGCTGCTCATATCCCGATTCTCCAGGCAGTGTAAACCCGCCTTTTTGTGCTGCCATTACTATTTCCTCCCAAATATTATTATTTATTTCTACAGTGCTCCGTCCTTCTGAATCTCGTCAGACACAAGAAGCTTAGAGAAAAATGCCAGAGCAAGACCCTGTCCCCAGCCCTGTATGTATGCCTTAGGTATGCCTCTGTAGCCCTCCTTGTCTCTCATAACTGCTGTTCCACCGGAAACATTCATAACCTTTCCGTCCTCACTTACGTTTGCAAGGAGACCCTTAATGGACTTATTTATATACTTGCTGTGAAGAGGATTGCCCCTCTCAAGCATAGCCGCTGCAATTCCCGCAGATGCTGATATCTCCTCATATGAGTCAGGGTCGTCAACAACCGTTCTCCAGAGTCCGTCTTCTGTCTGATATGTCTTAAGAGCTGCAAGCTGCTCATTTAAGGAGCCTGCAACATCAATGTACTTAGGATACAGATAGCACTCCGGAAGAATTCCTCCTACCTGTGACATTGTGTATGCAGCCCATGCATTAGCTCTGCCCCAGTAGATACCGGACATATGATTACCTGCTATATTGTCATAGCCATGATACCACAGGCCGCTGCTCGGATTCTGAAGATACTTAATGTGCCAGTAATACTGATTGAGAGCATCATCAATCATCTCCTCATCTTTCTCCATAACGCCTACGCGAAGCAGGAGAAAAGCAGCCATGAACAATGTGTCACACCAGCACTGCTCAGGGAAATCATTGTTAGCAGATACAGTGTGCTGAAGTACATTGTCCGCAAAACGAAGTGCATCCTTCTGAATGTAATGTATCTTACTCATAAGGATTTCATGGTACTTCTCCTCACCTGTTGCCTTGTATAATGTGATAAGACAGTGACCCATTGCACAGGCATTTACCGTCCATACCTTTGGCAAACCAAGGTCAATAAGCTCATCAACCCTGTCCTTTAACATATCAAGATATTCTTTTTTGCCTGTCTTCTCATAAGCTTCACTGATTCCGTAGTAAGCTACTCCACAAGGCCAGTCCCATGTCAGGTCCATGTTCATTGTCTTCTTTACAATCTTATCTACGACCTGCTCAATCTCTTTCTTGTCATATTCAAGCTTTAACATCTTTCATCCTCCAATCTTCATTGTGCACGCTGCATTCTCAGCCTGTGATACACACAGTGCGAAAGCATCACACCATTGCCATAATACCTTAGCACCATCTATACCTTCTTTTTAAATACAGCCCCCAAGCAACGCCGGGGGCTGTAAAATATGCTGTATTAACAGCATTTGTTATTATGTTGTACTAAGATTAGTTCATCTTAGATGAGTAACCATCATTGTACTTCTCAAGTCTCTCATCAGCGATTGCCTGATATCCTGCCTCTAAGTACTCCTTAGCATACTGCTCATAGAGTGCATCGAACTCCTCAGGCTTACATGTTGTAAGCTTGGTTCTGAACTCTGCATACTTGTCAAGTAATGTCTGCTGATACTCTGTAGCGGACTCGATTGACTTAGCGAACATACAGTCAGTAACTACCCAGCCCTTCTCCCAAGCTGCAACCTGATTGTAGTAGTTGTCAATAATATCCTGTGTGAAATCCTGAGGAAGACCTACAGGAGAAGCTGCCTTAATAACATCCTCAATTGTACCTGCTGTTCTAGCCTCTACAGTTACACACCAATAATCCTTGGAGTTGTTGAAGCCCTGCTTGTAATCTCCATCGTAATCAGCTACAGATACAGGAAGTCCATCAGCACCCATAGTGTAGTTCTCGCCTTCGATACCCCACTGCATTGTGAAGAGATTCTCCTCAAGAGTCATCCACTCCATATACATCATAGCAGCCTTAATCTCATCCTCAGAAGCCTGGGAAGAGAAGCCGATCATCATACCGAATGGGTTGTTGGAACGGAATGCAGGAACTGTACCAGCTTCAGTATCAGCCTCAAGGGACTGAACTGCTACTGCAAGCTTAGCATCCGGATTCTGCTCATAGAAGGACTTTAACCAATCCATTGTAGCAGAAATGTATGAACCATGTGAATACTTGTTACCAGCAATGAATGCAGCCTGATCTTCCTCAGCTGTTAAGGAATAGAACTCTGGGTTAGTGATGCCAAGGTTGTAATCCTCGTTAGCAAACTTAAGAAGCTTGTACTGTGGCTCCCATGAAAGAGCAGGAATAGCGTAATCGCCATACATAGCCCACTCTTCTCCTGTCATGTTGTCAAGATCTCTGTAAGCGTAGTTCTGGTCAACACCTGCTGTACCGGAAATCATGGAACCGCCGCCCGGATATTCGCAGATGCCTGCTTCCTTAATCTTAGCCATAGCGTCGAGATACTCAGCACGATTAGCAGGGATGTGGTCGTAACCAACCTGCTCCAACCAGTCCATACGTACCCATGTAATGAATGTGTAGTTGGTGTTGTAGTATGGTCTCTCAGCAAGTGCGAAATAGCAACCATCATTGATCTCTGTGTAGCCAATCTGGTTGTTGTCTACCATTCTCTGATAGTATGTAGGTGCAATCTGCGCGAACTCATTGAGATCGTACTCTGTAAGGTATCCGTCATCAACCCACTGAGCAAGCTTCGGATAGTCATACTCCATAAGGATTGTAGGAAGATCCTCTGCTACTGCTAAAAGAGCGTAAGCATTGAGAACGTCTCCTCTTGGAATAGCCTCGAACTCAACAGTGATGTTGTACTTATTACCGAAGTTCTCCTGAATCCACTTTGTCCAGTAGTTCTCTGTTACAGGTGGAACGCCTTCCTTACCTCTGTCGTATACAGGAATTGTAATTGTTACGTTAGAAGCAAATGGCTCCCAACCATCAATACCTGCTACTGCAGAACCCTGTGACTGTGTTGTTGTCTCAGGTGCAGCAGTTGTTGTCTCTGTAGTATTGCTGCCCTGTGTAGTTGTCTGCTGAGACTTAGTTGTGGTCTCGTTCTCTTTAGATGTTTCCTTATTACATCCTGATAATGCGCCAATTACCATTGCTCCTGTAAGCGCAACAGCAACTGTCTTCTGAAGAAATTTCTTCATAATAGTTTTTCCTCCTTTAAAGAAAAATTATATAGTTATATTTCATCCCCTGCCGGGATAACTACCGCAATAGATTACCATACATTCAGGGTAAAAATCAACCCTTAACAGCACCTACCATAACGCCCTTTACAAAATACTTCTGCAGGAAAGGATAGATACATATAATAGGAATTGTTACAAACATAACCGCTGCAGCCTGAAGAACTTCCGGTGTACTTGTAACACCGCTCTGTGCTTCGTTAAGAGTTGTGCTGGCTGACTCCTGCGCTGCGGACACCATCTGGTACAGCTTATACTGAACCATCTTGAGCTTATCCGTTCTTATGTAGTACATATTATCTGCATAAGAATTCCAACGTCCTACTGCATAGAACAATGAAAGTGTTGCAATAATCGGCTTGGACAACGGAAGCACAACCTTCGTAAGTATCTGGAAGTTGGTCGCTCCGTCGAGGAAAGCTGCTTCCTCCAATGTATCCGGAATGCTTGATAGGAAGTAAGTCTTCATAATCAGCATGTTGTACGGCGAATATATAAGCGGAAGAATAAGTACCCACATAGTATCAAGCAAATGATATGAACGCAGTACAAGATATGTAGGAATAAGTCCTGCACCGAAGTACATAGGAAGCATCAATATAAATGTAAAGAAATACTTACCCTTAAGTCTCTTCTTGGAAAGCGGATATGCAGCGCATGTACATGCCAGCATACCAAGCAGTGTGAAGATTACCGTTACAATAACACTGTATACAAATGAATACACATAGGTTCCATCCTCAAAAATGGACTGATATGCCGCAAAGGTTATCTCCTTAGGAAGGAAGTATACCTTCTTTGCCATAACCATGGCATTACTGGAAATGGACTTTGACAATAGGTGGAAGAACGGAGCTACACAGGTCACACACAGCAATGTGATTATAAGCATCATTACGGCATCGCTGACACGGAACTTATTAATCGCCCGGCTGGCTTCGTCTTTTTCTTTATCTTTCTTAGCCATGATGTGTACCTCCTTATATTAATCCTTCTTCGCCAAGCAGCTTAGCGAAGCGGTCTGCAAGCAATACAAGAATCAAGCCTACTGCCGACTGGAAAAGACCTACTACGGTGGACATACTCATCTTGCCGCCGCCAAGTCCCTTCTGGTATATGTATACCGCAAGCTGATAGGAATAATCCTTAACAAGTGCGTTATCAAATGCCTTGATACGTTCGAGGTTACTTCCCATAACACGGCCAAGGTTCATAATAAGCAGGGTAACAACAGTTCCCTTGATGCCCGGAAGTGTGATATGCCACATTCTCTTCCAGCGTCCGGCGCCATCAATCATGGCTGCCTCATACAACTCTCCACTGATACCGGTAATAGCGGCTAAGTAAATGATGGTTCCCCAACCCATTCCCTGCCATACACCCATGAGCAGGTATGTAACAGCCCAGTGATTCTTCTCTGTCAGGAAAGGAATACCCTTGTCAATTATGCCCCAGTTCATAAGAGCCATGTTGACAAGACCTGAATACTCACGGAACATAACATATGCAACATTACCAACAATAACCCATGAAAGGAAGTGTGGTAAATACAAAATAGTCTGTGATACCTTCTTGAACTTAGGATATCTGAGTTCATTAAGCATGAGAGCAAGTAAAATCGGCATCGGGAAGCCGACCACAAGGTCTGCCAGGTTGAACACTATGGAATTGCGGAGAGCAACCATAAAATCCTTATCCTTGAATACCTTGATAAACATCTCCCAGCCAACCCATTCACTGCCCTTATATCCCTTTGCAGCCTTGAAATCCATGAATGCAATTCGCAATCCAGGATATGCCGCATAATTAAACAATATTACGAGCGCAACAGGGAACAGTAACATAAGATATAACTGCCAGTCCCTCTTCAGAAACGCCATCGGTCGCTTGCTCTTGGCTGCTATCACAATAGGCGGTTTCTGAGCCTTTCTCTTTTCCATCTACATTCCTCCGTTCTATCCAGCGCGGATGACTGTATTGGTCATTTTTCACAACCGCACCTTGTTTTCATGTTATAATTATATACAATTTATATGATTACTTCTATGCAATTCTATTTGAAAACAACGCAAAAACAATCTTTTATTTTTTTGTATCTGTTTGGTTTTTGTATACAATGTTTGCTTTTTAGGCTTTTTAAAGCGGTAAATTATACATTTTCATTGTGTTTTTTTGTGAGTTTTTGTGTCAGTAAATCCTCTTCTTGGTTGAAATTACTATTTTTTTATAGTAC
>CAMAKT010000124.1 GCA_945836135.1 uncultured Clostridia bacterium
GGTATGGGGAATAAGCCTGCAACGTGAGCTAATTCATGCAAGCATGATTATCTCACGTTTTAGGCTATGGCTGAACTGTTGATTGAAATTGTCGCAATTTTGTATATTATTTGTTTAACACTTGACATAAAAGTTAAAAAAGTATACAATTTATTTGTTGTATTTGTACAATGAAAACTAAATAAGGAGGTGCTCCTGTGTTACAGACGATTATAGCTGTAGTAATTACAATTATTATAGTTGCACCTATTACTTGGTTTGTCGCTAATTCATATAGACGTAATGTTATCGAGAAGAAGATTGGCAGTGCGGAAGACAAAGCAAGAGAGATAATAGATGAAGCCCTCAAGACAGCAGAGACCAAGAAGAAGGAAGCTCTTTTGGAAGTGAAGGAAGAGTCCATCAGGACTAAGAATGAACTCGATAAGGAGACTAAGGAGCGACGTGCAGAGATTCAGAAGTATGAGCGTCGTGTTCTTTCGAAGGAAGAGACCTTAGACAAGAAGCTTGAATCTGTGGAGCGTCGAGATGCTAATCTCGGACGTAAGGAAGAGGAACTTAATCGTAAGAGACAGGAAGTTGAAGAACTCAGCACTAAGAGAGTGCAGGAACTGGAAAGAATTTCTGGTTTAACCTCCGAACAGGCAAAAGAATATCTTTTGAAGACTGTTGAAGATGAAGTAAAGCATGAAACTGCGGTTATGGTCAAGGAATTAGAGACCAGAGCCAAGGAAGAAGCGAACAAGAAAGCAAAGGAATATGTTGTAACGGCAATACAGAAATGTGCTGCTGATCATGTATCTGAGGCGACGATTTCAGTTGTTCAGCTTCCTAATGATGAGATGAAGGGTAGAATTATAGGACGAGAGGGACGTAATATCAGAACTCTTGAGACTATGACAGGTGTTGATTTGATTATTGATGATACACCGGAAGCAGTTATCCTATCCGGATTTGACCCGGTACGCCGTGAGGTCGCAAGAATAGCTCTTGAGAAGCTTATTGTTGATGGTCGTATCCATCCTGCAAGAATTGAGGAGATGGTGGAGAAGGCGCAGAAGGAAGTTGAGACCATGATGAGAGAAGAAGGTGAAGCTGCAACACTTGAAGTAGGTGTACATGGTATTCATCCTGAACTTGTAAGACTTCTTGGTAAGATGAAGTTCAGAACAAGTTATGGTCAGAATGCTCTTAAGCATTCCATCGAAGTTGCACATCTTTCCGGTTTATTGGCAGGAGAGATTGGCGTGGACATTAGAATGGCTAAACGTGCAGGTCTTCTGCACGATATCGGCAAGGCTCTTGATCATGAGATGGAAGGCTCACATATTCAGATTGGTGTGGATCTTTGTAAGAGATACAAGGAGTCTGACGTTGTTATCAATGCAGTTGAGGCACACCATGGTGACGTTGAACCACAGTCACTTATTGCATGTATAGTTCAGGCTGCGGATGCTATATCTGCTGCCAGACCGGGCGCTCGTAGAGAAACACTTGAAACATATACCAACAGACTTAAACAGTTAGAAGATATTACCAATTCCTTTGATGGCGTTGATAAGTCTTTTGCCATTCAGGCAGGTCGAGAAGTCAGAATTATGGTTGTTCCTGAGGCAGTTGATGATGCTGAGATGGTACTTCTTGCAAGGGATATTTCTAAGAAGATTGAATCAGAATTAGAGTATCCGGGACAGATTAAGGTAAGCTTAATCCGTGAGTCACGAGTAATTGATTATGCTAAATAATTAATAATAACTGACCAAAATAAAAGAACTAAAAAAGTGTGCGATTTACGCACACTTTTTTTAGTTCTATTTTATTTTACGGAGCTATCTGCTTCTTCATAAAAGGCTTTTACACATATACTCTGACTGTAATCACCAAATTCTTCGCCGAATAAAGTCAGTCCACCGCAGTTTGCAGTATCCTTTGGAACGGAAAAACGAAAGTCTATTGTGCTATTGTAGTCAATATTAAGGTCGTCAATGGTTGTTGTTGAAATCTGGGCATTACCATCAATGAATGTTCCGTCACTGTTGATAATAAGTGTCTTTAACAGACCATACTGATTCAAAAGGTCCGGCCACCAATGAGGAGAAATCAAACCTTTGCGGTAACCGTAGTCACCGGGACTAATCCATTTTCCAAGGGAAATTCCATTAATTTCAAAATAAATATCACTTGGATAGTCATCATTGATTTCAGGACATTCCGAAGAGATTTCAAATGAAATCTGCAGTTCAGTGAGCTTCTGCCCAGGGCAGAGCCTGTTTGGCAGATTATATGTGACGCTTCCCCAGCCAATCCATAAGATACCTGCGCGGAAACGTTCAGGGTAGGAAAAAGATTTAGGGTTATCCAGTTCACCTATGAGATTGGCAGATGTGGCAAGTCCACAGGTTGGATGTACTTCAATAGCAGTATAGTGGCCTACGGAGATATCGTCCTTATAACAAGGGTGAGATGCTTCCTGAGGCGTCATGTCTACAATGATTTTGTCGTGAATCGGACGTACAATTTTGCGAAGCCCTCGCTTACCGGCGGAAGTCTGTATTGTGACTAGCCCGGCACTCTCTAATTTGCTGACATGGAGAGAGATTGCACTGTTGGTCAACTCAAGCATCTCAGCCAGGTCGTTCATGCTGAGATTGTTATTGCTATAAATTAATTCCATAATTCGAAGCCTCATGGGGGTGCTGAGGGCTTTGAACATTTCTTCGGCTTCCTTCAGCGAATGCAGATAGAGCATATATTACAACTCCTTTTTTGTTATTTAAAATATCATGATTGTGGTATGGTTGTCAAGAAACTAATTGGATTGTCGGACTGATGAAGAAACGGAGCGATAAATGCATTTTGTAAAAGCAAAGGGAATACTTTCGAATAACAATGGTATGAATATTTACAGGGGCTGTTCACATGGATGCATTTATTGTGACAGCAGGAGCAGGTGCTATGGATTTACTCATGAGTTTGAAGATATTGAGGTTAAAGAGAATGCAGCAGAGCTGCTTGAACGGGCTCTGAAATCCAAGCGAAAGAAATGTATGATAGGTACAGGTGCCATGTGCGATCCGTACTTACACGCAGAAGAGAAGTTAAGGCTTACACGCAGGTGCTTAGAATTGATAGATGAGTATGAATATGGTGTGGCAATTCAGACGAAATCGACAAGAATTCTGAGAGACATTGATTTGCTAAGCTCCATCAATAAAAAGGCGAAAGCAGTAGTGCAGATGACGTTGACTACCTTTGATGAAACACTTTGCAAAATAATTGAGCCCAATGTTTCAACAACCAGGGAGAGGTTTGAAGCACTCATGAAATTCAAAGAGGCAGGTATTCCGACAATAGTATGGCTTTCTCCGATATTACCCTTCATTAACGATACGGAGGAGAATGTGAGAGGGATTCTTGACTATTGTATACAGGCAGGTGTTAAGGGGATTATATGCTTTGGAATGGGTGTTACTCTGCGGGAGGGTGACAGAGAATACTTTTATCAGGCGCTGGATAAACATTTTCCGGGGATAAAAGCAGAATATATAAGGAAATATGGAAATTCATATGAACTGCCAAGTCCTAATAATAAAGCATTGATGAGCATATTTAATAAAGTCTGCAATGAAAACGGAATTATGAGTAAGGCAGAGGATTGTTTTAAGTACCTTCGGGAACTACCTGAAAGGTATGTACAGATGTCATTATTTGATACGCAGGATTACAATTTACAGAACTAAACCAAAAGTGGAGGCAGGAGATTCATGGATGCATACAAAAGATTCGAGAGAAGTGATTATGTCTTATTTTTTACAGCACTTGTTTTGTCAGCAGTTTTATTTATCGTTATAGCATCAGGGAAAAGGGTACAATTCTGCGATGAGATGTTCAGTTATACCATTACCAATTCGGATAGTCCTCTATATCAATTCGGAGAAAATACATGGTACAGCAATCAGGAAGTTACGGACAAACTGACACACGACCGCTCAGACAGCCTGGGGCAGACCATGGCAATGGTAAAGCAGGATTTTGTGCATCCGCCGCTTTATTATGCTATGTTTTATGTATCGTCGGTGATTAGCGGGAATCATTTTACCAAATGGACAGGTCTGGCAGTAAATTTTGTCTTTTTTATGGGAACGGTGGCATTTATATGGCTAATCGTAAGAAATATATTTAAGTCACCCATGGCGGCTCTTGCAGCAGTAATGATTTACGATGCCAATCAGAGCACCTTATCCAATATGACACTGATAAGAATGTATATGATGATGACATTCTTTCTTGCGGCTTTTGTCTATATCAATATTTTGATAATGAACAGGGATAACAGAAGCAGATGGTTGTATTTCTGGTTGGGGCTTGTCACTGCAGGAGGTTTTTTGACACAATATTATTTTGCTTTATTTGGGATTACGTTTTTTCTTATTGAAACAGTTTATGATTGCCTGAACAGAAGATTTAAGGATATTTTATTTTACTTGGGAGCAATGATTTTTGCAGTAATTCTGTCAACACTTGTATGGAATTTTTGGATAGAGGCTATTTTAAAAAGATTCGTTTCCACATCGATGACCGATAGAAGTATAAATGTATTCAGTAATATTCCGCTTATGCTGGATGGACTGGTAATAATGCAGATGTCGGTATTCCAATGGGGCTACAAGGTGGCTGAATGGGCGGTCCCTATATTGATAATTGTTTTTTTGGTTATTCCGAAAATTAATAAGCAGTATCCGGGACTGAAAGAGCTGGTCATAAAATTGACAGTTACTGCTGTAATGTACGCGGGAATTGTAAGATATATAAGTCCGCTAAATTCCACGAGATATTACTATCCTGTGGATATGTTGGAGATATTGGTAGTTATTTTATGTGTATTCTCTATTATGACATTGTTACAGAAGCATATAGCATATATTTCAGCTCAGGTTGTATTGTTGGCAGGCAGTATTATTCTTACAGTAAATGGGTTTGGAATCGATTATTATGGTTCAGGCAGAACATACGATGAGCAACTGGCGGTACTTGAACAATACGGGAAGATTCCTTATATCATAATCGGGGGAGAATCTATTGAGATATCAGGCTCACTTTCAGATTTTTTGCTTGCATCGAATGTTATCCGAATAACAGAGAACTTTCAGGCAAATGGGCAGGAAGTGTTAGGTGATGTTAATCAGTTTATTATTGTAAGTCCCGGTGAAGCGGATGGAAGCAGTGACAGTGCAGATTGTGGATTGTATTATTACATTGTAAGTACAGGGAGATTTGCTCAACGGCAATTTCTTTTTAGAAGAAATGGAATAAATTATTATTTAGGCTATGAAATGCCACCGGAATTGAAATGATTCCGGTGGGCTATTTTGCATTTAAGAAAAACTTGAATATGAATTGTTTTTTACTGATAATAGAAGTGTGACAGAAATAGCAGAAGAGGAGGACTTATGTTATACATTCCCCAAAAAATCAAGAACATAATAGGCGACCGGGAATATACCCAGAATGATATTGGAATGTCCGGCTCAAAGGTGCTTATGCTTTCGGAATATGTATTGAAGATTCAGCAGCAGACACCTGAGACAGAGAATGAGAAGGATATTATTGCATGGGTGAACGGCCGGTTGCCGGTTCCGCAAATACAGGCATATTATGTAGAAAATCAAACTGCATATACACTTATGTCAAGAATTACCGGGAAAATGCTGTGTGATGAAGAGTATCTGAACAACCCGGGTAGATTAATTAAGCTTGTTGCGGAAGGGTTAAAGCTGCTATGGAGCGTGGATGTCAGCAACTGCCCATGCGGAGTGAGCCCTTTGGATGAGCGGCTTAAGGCTGCCAGATGGAATGTGGAGAATGGTCAGGTGGATTTGGATAATGTAGAGCCGGAAACCTTTGGACCTGATGGCTTTGCAAATCCAAGGGAGCTACTGACGTGGCTGGAACAGAACCGCCCTGAGGAGGATATAGTGCTGACACACGGAGATTTCTGCCTGCCGAATATTTTTGCGGATGATAATCAAATCAGCGGTTTTATTGATTTGGGCAAAATGGGACCGGCTGACAGATGGCAGGATTTGGCAATCGCTTTGAGGAGCCTTGAACACAATTTCTCAGGCAGGTATAATGATGGAAAAAGCTATTTTGAATTTGAGCCGGATATGCTGCTCGATCAGCTGGGAATGAAAATGGATAAGGAAAAAAACAGGTATTATATGCTGTTGGATGAGCTTTTTTAGCTGCTTGACAGGTATATTACTGAAAGCTGTGGAATTACCCAATATATAGAAAAAATGTAGCGGGTTGAAAAGGAAAATGCAAAGGGAAGGTACGAACATGAATAATATTATAGATTGTGGGGCGGTGCCAGACGGAGTCACCCTATGCACAAGACAGATTCAGAGAGCGATTGACCTGTGTGAAAAGGGAGGGACGGTCTATATTCCCAAGGGTGTATTCAGAAGTGGTGCACTGTATTTGAAAAGCAACATGACGTTACATTTTGAGGAGGGTGCGAAGCTGCTGGGAAGCGATGAAATATCAGATTTCCCGGTGAAGGGCTTTCCCTATGAAGGCATGGACCAGCTTTGCTATTCCAGTTTGCTGAATACAGATGGTGCAAGGTATGAGAATATTACCATAGAAGGAAAGGGAATCATTGATGCCAACGGAAGGGCATTGTTTGAAGCGGAGTTAGGAGGGAAGACGTGTTGGAATTCCGTCGAAGGACATTCTGATTGAGAATTGTCGTTTTACCGCCGGCTTTGGTGTTGCCGTGGGGAGCGAGATGTCCGGCGGTGTGGAAAATGTATGGGTGAAGAACTGTACTTTTAATGACGTTTTCAGCATAGCAAGCTTGAAGGCAGTTCGTGGAAGAGGAAATTATATTCGCAATATTCATTACGAAAACTGCACATTGACAAACCACAGTACAGAATATACGGATACCAAGTGGTTCAGGGGGGCTTTGTATATTGATGGGTTCTATGGACAGGATGAGTTCGATGCGGACACTTCTGTTGAAATAGATGATGGAACTCCGATTATTGAGGATATATATTTCGAAGACATAGAACTTGATACAATCGCGGGGAATGCAATTTACTTGTGCGGTCTGCCGGAGAGACATTACAGGAACATCAACTTTAAAAATGTGACTGCACACGGTAAATATGGAATGAAGGTAAAGAATATTGACGAGCTTCATAAAGAAAATCTGGTGGTGACTTGGATGCCATAAAACATTAATCAGGTGACGCAAATAAACCTATATCCGGCGTCCAGAATGTGAACAGCACAAAGCATACCATTACAATACATATTGCAACACAAAGTATCTGGCTATATTTCTGCATCCGGCAGGATGTGGTCAGCCTGTAAGCAGTGTAAAAAGCAATAATGACAGATAAGATAAAAGTAGATATATCCAGAGCTAACAGGTTGTACCCCAGAAGCCCGGTATAGGTGTAGAAGATAACCGGAATGAGGGCTGTGCCAAGCAGTATGCCGGACAGTAATGATGACGCAATACATGGGTAGTCACTCTTTAACCTTGGAATTGCCCAGATGGAAAAAAGCAGCATGGGGAAGAAGAGCAACTTCATATGTTCCCATGTTGATTCATTTACGGGAGAAAATAATCCTACTATAATGCTGTTATCTGACCACTCATAGAAGAAATGTGAAAGGGTTCCAAATATTGAAACAAATACGCTTCCTATTATCATATACCGGGTTAATCGTTTCATACACTTTACCTCTGTTATTTACACATTTTAGTATATGCAGTAATTGAATATATTATTAACGTTTAGATAATTGTGATTAGGTGTTAAAATACTCTCATACGGTTTTACTGTGTATTGTTATAACAAAATACATACTAACAATATAAATGGGCATATTGTGCCCTCTGACCAAAAATAGAAGATGAAAAGGAGCATATTTATGAAATTATTGGTTATCCGGCACGGTGAATCCGAAGCCGATTTGATGGATGTACATGAAGGTCGTGCTGACTTTGAGCTGACTGAGCGCGGACATAGGCAGGCAGAGTCTATGAGCCGTTTTGTGAAAGAAAATTATGAAATCTCTGCAATATACTGTAGTCCTCTGAAGAGAGCGTTTCAGACAGCGACTCATTTATCGGAGGCAACGGGAATTCCACTGACTTGCGATGATAAGCTGATGGAGTTTAACAATGGTTTGATTGCCGGAATGGAGCGCTCTGTTGCCCGTGAAAGGTATCCCTATGTTGATAATCTTCCTGTCCATGCCTCGGTATATCAGCAGGAATCCATGCTTGAGTTCCG
>CAMAKT010000125.1 GCA_945836135.1 uncultured Clostridia bacterium
GATGAGATGTGGTATCGCCTTGCTGTAAGATATTACTGGGAGCAGAAGAAAGGAGAGGAAATACACAGGGTGCTTAACGAGGTTGCAGATAAGAAGGTATACCTGACAAAGGAAGGAAAAAAATGGTTTGCGTTTTGGAGTAAAGGACAGATAAATGAGAGTGTTTGGAATTAATGGAAAACGTGTACTTAAGCTGGGGTGGCCTCTTATCATACTTTTTTTGCTGACCTTGGCAATAATTCGTGAAAGAATGGGCTTGCAACTTGCCCAGACAGAACCGGAGGTTGCTGTTGAATATAAGGATAAGCTGTTTCTTGCCGTTAATGAGGATTTCTCGGAAGCGGTACAGCAATACAGCGAATGCCTTATAATTGCCGATTCGGATGACGAACAGAGCTGCATATTGACAGAGGATATGAAGTTTATCCTTGATGATATGAGGACGGGGTATGATGTATATATAGTTGGGGAAGGCAGTCTGCCCTCCCTTGACGGATACAGTAAGGTTGTGCTTACGGTAAGTGACCTTGAGAAGCTGAACGAGGACATAATAACCTTGTGTGACTGGGTACATTCCGGCGGACAGCTTATGAATACGGGAACATTCATTAATAACAGTTTCTTTGAACTGCTGGGTGTAAAGGCGGGAATACTTAATGCCTCTGATGCAAATTACACGGAAGTATACGGTATGCGTATTGCGGATGGTTTTATGTTAAATGCCGACAGCCGGGAATTTTATTATTCTGAGCCAAGTATGGTGTCACTAAATTTTTCCCTGATTTCTGAGTGCAATGTGTATATTGAGGAGGTTGAATCAGGGGTTCCTCTTTTGTGGGAGAGAAAATACGGCGACGGAAAATTCGTTATTATGAATCAAGTGCTGACAGGTAAGGTAAACAGGGGCGTATTGTGTGCAGCCTACAGCCTTCTGGGGGATATATGTGCCTATCCTGTAATTAACGCATCGGCATATTATATTGACGATTTTCCGTCTCCTGTGCCGTCGGGGGAGGGAAAATATATTTCCGAGGAATATGGGGTAAATATCAGTAATTTCTACTCTAATATATGGTGGCCGGATATACTGACGCTGGAGAAAAAATACGGAATACTTCATACAGGTCTCATTATAGAACAGTATTCTGATGATATAGAGCCACCCTTTGACAGGAATAAATCCATCGAGCGATTCAGCTTCTTTGGCAATATGCTGTTAAATAACGTAGGCGAACTGGGTTTTCATGGCTACAACCATATGCCGCTGTGCCTGGAGGGATATGATTATGCCGGTCTGTACGACGAATATAGGCAGTGGAGCTCCATTGACAATATGGAGGAGGCAGTAAAAGAGCTTATTTCCTTTTCTGAAGATATTTTTCCTGATGAAAAGTTCATGGTGTATGTCCCGCCGTCAAATGTAATGTCGGGGGATGGGCGCGAGGCCCTTAAGGAAGCATGGAGTGATATCAAGGTAATTGCAAGCAGTTACTTTGAGGGGGAGGCAGCCTACAGTCAGGAATTTGAGGTGGCAGAGGATGGAATAATAGAGACTCCCCGTATTACGTCAGGTTGTATTATTGACGATTATATGATGCTTTCGGCTTTTTCCGAGCTTAATTTTCATTATGTACAGTCTCACTTCCTGCATCCGGACGATGTGCTTGACGAAGACAGAGGAGCTGCTATGGGATGGAAGCAACTGTACGAAAACTTAAGCGCATATATAGATTATATCAGCAAAGCAGCGCCTTCCATCCGCAACCTTACAGGAAGCGGAATGGGGGAGGCTGTAAGAGAATTTGACAAGCTCAGCGTACAGAGAACAGAGAAGGAGGGCACGCTTGAGCTGAAGCTGGGAGGCTTTCTTGACGAGGCATACTTTATTGCGAGGATAAATAAAGGAACGCCGACGAACGTAACAGGCGGCACCATGGAGCACATGACAGGCAACCTGTATCTCATCCACGCCCTCTCCGATAATGTAACAATATATTACGATTGATAGTCAAGTGATTTTAGATGTATAGGTAATTGCGAAACTCCATTTGTTAACTAAACAGTTGTGAGATATTAATATATTGCAAGCTGAACTCTTTGCAAACGCCGGTGCTTAGCGGCTGTGTTTTAGCCGCTTATGCACCGCTGCGCTTGCAATGAAGCGAGAGCGGGTTCGGCGGTAATATATTAATATCTCACAACGTCCGTTGTCAAAACACTGAGTTTCGCAATTATCCAGAATAAATATATGTAAGGAGGTGCCACTTTGAGAGTCTGTATGATACTTGAGGGAAGCTATCCCTATGTGAACGGAGGTGTTTCAAGCTGGACGCATCAGTATATTCAGGCGATGCCCGACGCACAATTTGTTTTATGGTGCATTGGGGCCAAAGCTGAAGACAGAGATTGTTTTAAATATGAGCTTCCGTCCAATGTGGCAGAGGTTTATCAGGTGTTTTTGGACGACGGTATGAAACCAACCGGAGGAAAAGGCCATGGGGCGCATATAAAGCCGGAGGAGATGGAACAAATCAAAAACTTATTATGTTCGCAGGATGTGGATTGGGATGTGCTGTTTAAGATGTGCCGGGGAAAAGGCTTTAATCATATGGACCTATTGAGGAGTATGAGGTTTCTGGATATTCTGGATAATCTGTGCAGCACAAAATATGCATATATGCCTTATGCGGAGTACTTTCATACGATGCGCTCAATGCTTCTTCCGGCACTCTATCTTCTTACAACAACGGTTCCGGAGGCGGATATTTATCACGCCACTGCCACGGGCTACAGCGGCCTTTTGGGGAGCCTTGCGGCGTGGATGTATAAGAAACCTTATATAGTCACGGAGCATGGCATTTATACCAGAGAACGTGAAGAGGAGCTTCTGAGGGCCAAATGGGTGCCCTCCGGGTTTAAGCAGCAATGGATAGAACTGTTTTATGAGTTCAGTGCCTGCGCATATAAATATGCTGATGTTGTTACGGCGTTGTTTGGCCGGGCCAATCTAATACAGCAGGACTTAGGCTGTAACCCGGAAAAAACAAGGGTGATTCCCAATGGAGTCTGCTATGAAAAATTAGCCGGCATTCCCGACAAAAAGCCCGATGGATATGTGGACATAGGAGCTTTGGTGCGTATCGCGAGAATAAAGGATATCAAGACCATGCTCTATGCTTTCCTGGAGCTTCGCGAAAGATATCCAAAGGCAAGGCTTCATATATTGGGAGATGTTGATGATGAAGAATATATGAAGGAATGCAAGGAGCTTATAGAGGTTAACCATATTGCAGGGGTTATTTTTACGGGACTTGTAAACATAATTGAATATATGGAAAAACTGGATTTTACCATCCTTTCGAGTATTTCCGAGGGACAGCCATTATCCGTGCTTGAATCCATGGCGGCAAGGCGGCCGGTTGTAGTTACCGATGTGGGCTGCTGCAGAGAGCTTGTGGAAGGAGAGCCGCAAGATACCTTCGGAAGCTGCGGTTACTGCGTGCCGCCGATGCATAAGGCTCGGCTTGCCCATGCCATGTACCGCATGTGCGTGGATGAGAAAGAGCGCAGGCAGATGGGGGAGAATGGGCAGAAGCGGGTGAAGGCATTTTATACACATAAACTGAGCATGGAATGCTATGACAGGCTTTATCAGGAGGTGCTAAGTGGCAGGAATAGGGTTTGAACTTAAAAAGCTTTTTCAGAAAAAAGGTTTTTTCGCCCTTTTAAGGGCATACGGATATGCAGGCGTAATATGTGCGGGGCCTATGCTTTTAGGAATTGTGCTGCTGCTAGGCATACACTATATAAGTGAGGGAGCGGGTCTTGACAGGGGAGAACAGAATATGCTCACCTGCATGATTACATATACGCTTCTGTCCTCATTGATAATTACAAATGGTCTTGGAATGATTACTACAAGATATACGGCGGATTGCCTTTATGAGGAGAAGCCTCAGAAGGTAATGCCGTCATTTTACGGAAGTGTATGCATTATGATGATAGCAGGAGGAGTGCTTTACGGTGTATTTCTTTTTCTGTCGAAAATACCTCCGGTATGTGCCCTGCTTAATTATATTTTGTTTGAAGAGCTGATTATTGTATGGACCCAGATGAATTATCTGACCGCAATTAAAGACTATAAAGGAATTATGCTGGCATTTCTCGTATCATTGATAATAGGGCTTGCGGCGGGTTATGTGCTTACATGTGTATTTCATCTTGATGTAATACCGACGTTGCTTTCATGTGTATGTGTGACCTACGCAATTATGGCAGTATGGTATTATATACTGCTGCTTGAATATTTTCCGGAAGGAAAGGGAAGCCGGCTTGAGTTTTTGAAATGGCTTTGGAAGTATCCTTCACTTTTTTTCTGCGGTCTTTTTGTATCCATGGGAATGTTTGCACATATCATACTCATGTGGGGTTCCGACATAGGAGTAAGGATACATGGGCTGTATTATATGGCGCCTCAGTATGATGTCCCTGCTTTGGCTGCATTTCTGTCAACGTTAGTAACCACAATCAATTTTGTTACGAGTGTGGAGGTTAACTTTTACCCGAAGTACAGGACTTACTACAGTTTATTTAATGATGAGGGTGCGCTGACGGATATTTTACAGGCAGAGAAGGAGATGAGGATTACCCTGCAGGATGAACTGAGCTATACTGCAACAAAACAGGTATTTGTGACCATAATATTTATTGTGTTGGGAACCATTATTCTGCCACTACTGCCACTGGGATTTAATGAGGAGATGCTGGGAATATTCAGGGTTCTTTGCCTTGGCTATGCTTTTTATGCCATAGGCAACAGCATAATGCTTATGTCATTGTACTTTGCGGATAATGTGGGAGCATGTTTTTCGGCTGGCATATTTGCCGTAGGAAGCGTGGCGGCGACATTGTTAATAATGAGACTGCCGATGAGGTATTACGGCTTTGGATTTGTGGCAGGAGCAGCGCTGTTTATGCTTACTGCGGCACTGCGCCTGTGGTATTACCAGAGAAGAATAAGATATTATGTGCTGTGCTCGCAGCCGCTTGTGGAAGAACAGAGAAAAGGGGTGCTATGTAAAATTGCAAATCATTAGAAAAAGAAGGTGTCGGTGTCCGGTAATGGCATTAATGCTTGTGGTGCTGCTTTCCGGCTGTACCGGAGTTCCGGATGACACCGTGCATACTGTTGCCAAGGAGGAAAACATTAATTCGCAGATTCTTTTTGACAATGGTTTTATGACAAGTACGGGGAACCTCCCGATAAAGGATAATTTTTCATTATATCAGAACTGGGATTATGACGAGGTTACCACCATGTATCTTACCGTCAGGAGCGGTAATGCGGCTGACGGAACAGACCATACATGGGAGGAGATAAACACATATTCAGCTTTTTATTATGAGGATTTGGGAATTGACAGATATAAGGTGGAAGGTCTTTTGCAGGTGGGTGATGAGAAGGGACCTGTAGAGGGTGAACTGGGGTATGGACAGTATGTTCCTAATGCGGTTGTGCAGATAAGAGGTCAGAGCTCCACCATGAATGCCCAGAAAAATTACCGTATATCCATATATGACGGGAAGGGCGACTGGGAAGGACAGACGGTTATCAACCTCAACAAGCATGTTTCAGACGCCACACGTTTCATGAACATGCTGTGCTACAGACTTATGACTCAGATAGGCGGAATGATGAGCGCGAGAACCAAGTTTGTTCATCTTTATGTAAAGGATGAAACTGCTTCGGGAGATGGCTTGGGTACATTCGTCGACTACGGGTTATATACTTATGTTGAGCAGATTAATAAGACATATTTGAAAAATCATAACTTAGACAGAAACGGGCAGTTGTACAAAGTTAACTTTTTTGAATTTTATCCTTATGAGGATGTAATCATGCTCAAATCCGATGCGGATTATGACCTTAATAAGTTTGAACAATACATGGAGATAAAGGGCAATGATGACCATACAAAGCTAATTCAGATGCTTGAGGATTTGAATAATTACGGAAAACCCATCGAGGAAGTATTTGAAAAATGGTTTGACGAGGAAAATTATTTTACCTGGCTGGCGTTCCAGATACTTGTAGGAAATAAGGACACCGATGCCAGAAACCATTTTCTGTACAGCCCGAATAATGTCAATAAATTCTACTTCATTTCATGGGATAACGATGGCGCCATGAGGGAATCCTATGTTACCAATTTTACTGACTGGAATGATGGGATGGCATATGAGGAGGGGGTAAGTAAGTACTGGGGAAATGTGCTTCACAGGAGAGTGCTTCAATCCACAGAATACAGACAGAAGCTGGACGATAAGATTAATGAGCTTAGGGAATTTCTTACTCGGGAAAGACTTGCCGAAGAGGCTAACAGGCTTTCGTCCATTGTGGAGCCATATCTGTACAGTATGCCGGATATTGTCTATGCCCGTGTCAACAGGGCGGAATATAGGGAGCTTATGAAAATGCTTCCTGACGAGATAGAGAATAATTATCAGAGATACCTGCAAAGCCTTGAAAAGCCTATGCCTTTCTTTATCGGGACTCCGCAGATGGATAACGGCAGGATTAAGTTTACTTGGGAAACGGCATATGATTTTGACCAGGAGACAATAGAGTATACTGTGGAGTTGTGCAAGGATTATCTTTTTGAAAACTGCATATATAAGCAGGAAGGTATACTGATACCTGAAGCGGAGATAGTGAGGCTGCCTGTGGGACAGTATTTTTTGAGAATTACCGCAAAGAACTCCTCGGGATATGAACAGTATGCTTTCGATTATTACATGGGAGAAAATGGAAAGCAATATGGTGTTATGTGCTTCTGGAGATCAAAGGACGGAAGAATAATGGTGGAAGCCTATGAAGAATAGAGTATCAGGGGAAAATATCGGGAAACCAAAGTATCGTCATGAGATGAAATATCTTATAAGCAGTCATGAAAAACAGGCTATGCTAAACAGGCTTGGCGCAGTAATGAAAAAGGATTTAAACGGAAGTGATGCAGGATATACCATAAGGAGCCTTTATTTCGATGACTGCCGGTACAGTGCATATGAGGAAAAGATGGCGGGAACCTTTGAGAGAAAAAAATACCGTATACGGATTTATAATTATTCCGATGGAGTTATTAAGCTGGAATGCAAGCAGAAGCAGGGCAGTTATATTCACAAGGAGGCAGTAAAGCTGACAAGAAATGAGGCTGACTGCCTTTTGCACGGAGAGTATGGTTTTCTGCTAAAGCGTGAGGAGAAGCTGTGCAAGGAGTTCTATATCGAATGTATGACAAACAGAATGCGTCCGGCGGTGATAGTAGATTATGAGAGAACGGCATTTGTGTTTGAGGAGGGTGATGTCAGAATCACCTTTGATGACCATGTAAGGAGCGCATGGCTTGGATACGATATTTTTGACGTAAAGCTTCCTGAATATGATGTATTGGAGGCGGAGACGCTTATTATGGAAGTAAAGTATACACAGCTTCTGCCTGAATTTATAAGAAAGCTGGTACTGCCGGATAATTCCCTGAGAATGGCGGCGTCCAAGTATACGCTTTGTCTTGAAAAAAAGTGGGAGATAACCAATGGAGGCTAGTATAGAATATGAGTATTGAAGATGTAATCAAGAAATCATTTCTCGAATCGGAAATGTTTAACCAGGCTATTACCTTAGGCACTATAATGACTATTGCGGTCAACCTTACAGCTGCATTGATAATGGGAATAATAATTTATTTTGTATATAAAAAGCTGTATCAGGGTGTTGTATACAGCAGAAATTATGCTATAACATTAATAGGAATGTCGGTGCTTACCTGTATGGTAACCATTGCCATAAGCACTAATATTGTAATCTCTCTTGGTATGGTGGGCGCATTATCCATCGTACGATACAGGACGGCAATCAAGGAACCATTAGACCTTATGTATATGTTCTGGGCCATAACCACAGGAATAACCGTGGGAGCCAGCATGTACATACTGGCATTGGCTGCAGCAGTAATAATGATTATTGTCATAATTGTTGTGTACAGGAAGAATGACAGCGGCAGTGTATACATGTATATAATACATACCGATAAGGAGAGTGCATACGATGATATTATACGTGCCCTTGGAAAGGCCAAGTACGCAGTGCGC
>CAMAKT010000126.1 GCA_945836135.1 uncultured Clostridia bacterium
CGGCTTCGAGCAGACGCTCAAGGAACACAGGGCTGGTGCGTGAGAGGATGATACGGGAGATTTCCGAACGTATGGGAATAGGCTTCATAAGCTTGTCAGTGACACACCATACAAGAAACACTGTGTTGGGGCTTCCTGTGATTGTTAATCTTGATGGAGAGGATGGATATCGCAGATATACGGAATATACCATGTCGGAAATAATTGCCGATGTGGAAAAAAAGGTGGTGGAGGGATATACGGAGGGCATACTACTGATTGATGAATTTGCCAGTATGTCAGAATCCCTTGTTGCACCGATGCTTGCTTTTCTGCAAACAAGAAATATTGGTAACTATAAGCTTCCGGAAGGATGGTCCATGGTGCTGTGCTCAAATCCGACATACTGTAGCAGAACGGCCAGAACCTTTGACGCGGCAATAATGGACAGAGTGAGACTTATTGAAGTAGAGGCGGATGGGATAGAGTTTCTCGAATATGGAAATGAGCGCATGCTTCACCCGGTAATATTGGAGTTTCTGCGTACCCATTCCAATGCTTTTTTCAGGTGTGAGACAGAGAAGAATGGCGAGCAGGCGGTGGTGACAGCCAGAGGCTGGGAGAACCTTTCCTATTGCTTGACAGCTTACGAAAACATGGGATATGCAGTTGATGTGGATGTTATTTCCCAGTTCATCAAGTGTGCTGAGATTTCTACGGAGTTCTATTCATTCTACAAGATGAGTATGGAATGTGGAGCAGGCTGTGCTGTTGATATTATTGAGGCAAAGGTTAGTGATAACTTTAAGTGTATGATTAGGCAGAAGGAATTTATGGACAGATGGGTTATCATGACAGCTGTATATCGTGAAATAGCTGCCAGATGCAGATTTTTAAAGGAGGGGACGGAACAGATGGACATGGCAGCCAGAAATGAGAATGAGGACATTATTAATGAATGGATATATAATGCATGTTCCTTTATAGCGGACATTACTAAGGACGATAATCTCATAATATCCTTTATAGGCTTAATTAACAAAAATCAATATTTACTTGAGGTGTTGGCAAAACACAGAAATGAAATGTATCTGAAATATTGCAGACAGGTATATGGATAGGAGAATTATATGGGGTTGAATATTGGTTATACATGGATGAGCAGACTTGTGGATGATTGTCTCAAGAAAAACGAAGTGGCAGATTATCTTTATGAATACTATGCAGATATACCTAACACTGACAAAAGTGTTGCGTTTATCAGAATGCAGCCACTTTGGGCAGCATACGCGCTTCATCGATATGATGATGTATTCAGGCTGTCAGATAAGGGATATGGGATGCTGGGAAAATGGGAGGATGATGTGTACGAGGAGTACGATTCAGGACATAATAGACGGACATTGGTCACACAGGCGGAATTTCTTGGGGGGAGATTAATTCCCTGGTGTGTTAACGGAATAGGTAGAAACAGTCATTTTCTGCAAATTCTTGGAGATATATCATGGATTAACAGAGGAACTCTGACTAATTGTGCACGCGCTGTACTTGAAGATATGATGAATGAGTGCAATAGGGCGTATGAATGTGATTCGGAAGAGAAAAAGGAAGAAAGGCTTCGTTTACTAAGGGACAGAATGACTAATATAAGAACCGGCTGTTTTCCTGCTTATTGTGAAATGATGGAGCTTAGTGCCGAGGAACTTTTGTATGCTATTAGTATCGTAAATAACAAAAGCCTTACGTATAATGCTGAGGAGCTGCCGTATATCAAGGACTGGCTTAGATGGAATAATGGGGGCGAAGGCGTATACATATTCAGAGAGGGGGTTGAGCACATCCTGTGGGGATAGAGCATGAAAGGCTACCGGAGTATGAAGACCTTGTGGAAGCCGTGCAAAGGGAAGCCGATATGAATACACAAAAAGGCCATATTCTGAAGGAATATATTATCAGTGGAAGGCTCCATTCAACATGGGGGTGGTATCTGCAGCTTCTCGCAATGGGAAAAGTAAGCAATGATAACAATCTCAGTCAAAAGGCAGCTCCCTATGTATTGGAAATAACTTCCCGGCATGTCAGAAGAAAAATACAGGAGGATGAAATACTTAGACGAAAAGTATTTACCGCAGTATGTGAGGCAATAAGGGTGGCACATGAACCAGGTGAAAACAGATATAACTATATAAATAATATATATAAATATTTGCCGGAGATACTGGATGACATGGTACTTAGCTATATTGAACAGGGGAAAATGGTGTGCGGCCAGCTTAATATGCCTATTTCAGTTTTTTCACATTTTATAGAGGTGATTATCGGGAATGATAACAGAAACAGGCTTGAGAATTTTATCTTGTCTCAGTATAAGGTGGTGGCATCGGGGGAAAACAGTAATGAACTGATTGAACTGAGCATTCATTATGCTACTCATAAGAGTGGTAACGAAGACCTGTTTCTAAGGGCGTTTATTATTGTATGGTTGCGTTGCCATAAGCTGAACTCGGCATCCACGCGGAAGACAGAGAAGATACTAAATAAGGTACTTACAGAATGCTCCAAGAGAGGAAGTAATATTATCGATTGCTATATTGATATAGTTCTTGATAACAAGCTGTGTCAGGACTATGAATATGGTCTTTTGAAGAACGAAATATATTACCAAAGGATGACAGAGGAATTAGTAAGTTTGCAGACGATAAATTGCAGTATTACGGGAGATAAGCTTGATGAGCTGCTTGCGAAAGGAAGTGAGCTAAATAACAGTGAAACTCTCAAGAATAAGTATGAAAGGCTGGTTTACAGGATATGCAGCCAATTCGATATTGTAATGGAGGACAGAGCATATTTGTTTCAGAAGAGACTGCTAATAGAAGCCGCAGAGGAACTGCTCTGCAAGCTGCATGAAAAGGGGCTGTTTGGAAGAGGAGCTTTGGATGAACTCATTAATGCTCCGGAAAGAGATACATATCTTAGGGCTATGCCGCTGTTGGTCATGTGGAAGTTTGATCATGAGAATAATGAGTCCTGCCGGAGTATCAATACATAAAATACCACTCGCTGTGCATTATATTTACAGATGTTTTTTATAATATATATTAATCAAAAAGAGGTAATTTATGGATTCAATCTGGAGAAACAATGTGGAATTACCGCATTTTCCAACCCTTGAGGGCAACCAAAAAACGGATATACTTATTATCGGTGGAGGACTTGCAGGAATACTATGCGCATATTTTCTTAAGGAGGCCGGAGTGGATTATGTTCTCTTAGAGGGCAGAACTATCTGCTCAGGCATCACCGGAAATACGACTGCCAAGATAACTGCCCAGCACGGGTTGATTTATCAGAAGCTTCTTAACAGCATTGGAAAAGATAATGCGGCTATGTATCTTGAGGCAAATCAGGCAGCAGTTGAGAAATATGCAGGGCTATGTGGGGGGAAGGACTGCGATTTTGAGTATAAGACCTCGTATGTATATTCCACCGATAACAGAAGAAAATTAGAGAAGGAAGCTGAGGCTCTCTCCAAAATCGGTTTTCACAGACCGATTCTTGAGGTAACCGAGCTTCCTTTTCCTGTTGCCGGGGCTGTGAGCTTCGATAAGCAGGCGCAGTTCCATCCACTTAAGTTTGCTGCAGAGATTGCAAAAAAGCTTAATATATATGAGAATTCCTTCGTAAAGGAGTTCAAAGAAAAGACTGCAGTGACGGATAAGGGCAGCATTACCTATAGTAAAGCAATATTTGCCACACATTTTCCCATAGATAATAAACATGGGATGTATTTTCTCAAAATGTACCAGCACAGATCCTACGTTATTGCTCTTAAGGGGGCTGCAAAGCTTGATGGAATGTATGTGGATGCAGAGCGGAAGGGAATGTCCTTTAGGAGTTACGGAGATTTGCTGTTGGTTGGTGGCGGAAGCCACAGAACCGGAAAGAAGGGTGGCAACTGGCAGGAGATAAGGGACTTTGCTCTGAAGTATTACCCGGGGGCCAAGGAGGAAGCCTATTGGGCAGCACAGGATTGCATGAGTCTTGACAGCATACCTTATATCGGGCAGTATTCTAAGAGCCTGCCTGACTGCTATGTGGCAACCGGCTTTAACAAATGGGGTATTACCTCATCCATGGTGTCGGCGATGCTGCTTACGGATATGGTGTTAGAAAAAGAAAATCCTTATTATAAGGTGTTCAATCCTTCAAGAAATATGCTAAAACCACAGCTATGGGTCAATGGCATTGAAGCAGTGGGGAATCTGCTTACACCTTCAGCAAAACGCTGCCCTCACCTTGGCTGTGCACTTAAGTGGAACAGTGATGAGCATTCCTGGGACTGTCCATGTCATGGCTCACGTTTTGATGAGGATGGAATTCTACTCGACAACCCGGCCAATGGAAACAATGGAAATAATGGAAACAAAATTTCCTAAAACGGTTGATGAAATCTCTGTATTTATATATAATGTTTGCATAATTATGAATATTTCGTTTACTATTTCCATGTTACAGCTTCAAGATTAATAACTTAGGAATGAGGAATATTATGATACCATATGTAAAGCTTGATGAGGTTATTGCTTCTGCCGGAAGAAGAACAGGATATAATTTGCTGGATGAGAATGAGGGCTGTGTAAACGGCTGTCGGTGCGGAGTGTCAATCTATAGGAGAACAGAATATGACTTGTCTCATGCCACCGCCCATGATGACCAGGAGGGGTTCTTCGTGTTAGAGGGGAGGGGAAGGGCTCTTATTGGTGATGAGGAGCTAATAATGGAACCGGGGATGTGCTTTATGGTTCCTGCAGGTGTGGTTCATGCCATGAAGAGGGAGACTGACTGTGAATACTGCAAGGTTTTCTGGTTCCATGCGGCAGTGTAGCCAGTCATAATATACATTTTGTTTTTTAGGAGGGTTTTCATGGAACTACAGGGGATAAAACCGGGGAAGAAGGATTACATTTATCTGGTATTTAGTCTTTTATTTACTTTTGCTGTTTTCATCATTGTGGCTAAAGATAAAAGGGTTACATTCTGTGATGAGGCTTACTCATATATGATAACCAATTCACATGCTGCTACCATTCAGTTCGATACCAATGTGTTATATTCAAGGGAACAGATAGAAGATGTACTGGCTCATACATCAGGGGACAGCTTTGTCCGTATGCTCAGGAATGTATTGAGTGATAAGGTTCATCCACCCCTTTACTATGTATTTATGTATATTTCGTCCTTGATTGCGGCAGGAAGCTTTTCTAAATGGATAGGACTAGCTGTAAATATGCTGTTTTTGCTTGGTACGGTATATTATCTGTGGCACATTCTGTATAGGTTATTTCATTCGGCTCTGCTTAGCAGTCTGTCCATGATGATATATGTACTCAGCCAGAGCACTTTATCTGATATGATGCTTATCCGTATGTATATGGTGATGACTTTTTTTGCAGCGGCATTTGCCTATTATAATATGGATATTATCGGCAAAAGAAGTGAAAGCAAGATCTATCCTGCATTGGTTGTAATAACCGCCGGGGGATTTCTGACTCAGTATTATTTCGCCTTTTTTGCAGTTGCATTTTTCCTTATGGAAGTATTGCTGTGTGTAAGGCGTGGGGAAAAGAAATATATTAAACCATATTTTATTTCCATGCTTGCTGCAGTGGGAGCGGCTACGGTATTGTGGCCTTTCTGGATTCCTTGCATGTTTATGAATTCCCACGCGGGAGCGATTGCCGGCAACCTGCTGAATCCGGGCAGCTTCCTGTACAAGATGTTTGATGGCATAAGAATACTTCAAGTGTCAATCTTTCAGAGGGCATATGTTGTCTGCGGAATAATTGTTGTGTGCCTTTTTATTATTTTCGTATTTAACAGAAGGATTAGAAGGGAAAAGACACAGATATGGGAACTGGTTATTAAGCTCCTTGCGGCAATATTTCTGTATGCCATGGTGGTGAGAATGCTTACTCCGGAATATCTGACATCAGGCAGGTATTATTATTCTGCGGAGATGCTGGAAATACTGGCTATTTTCATCTGCGTGTATACCATAATAAATGTCTATATACAACAATATGCGAAAGCAGCTTGTATTATTTCAGGACTGGTTCTGCTTCTTGGCAATGAAATGGCTTTCTATTATGGTTATGGAATTGATTATTATACAGATGCCAAAGGGTATGATTCACAGTATTCTGAGCTGGCGAAGTATTCAGATGCAGTGTGGATTGTTGCTGAAAGGGAGACTTATTTCACGGATGCCAATATATGGGATATGTGTATTCCGGAATATGTGATATTTATTGATGAGGATTCTGAATACATAGAGGAATATGCTGCTCTTCCGGAATTTTCTGAGGCTGAAGAACTGGTAATTATTACGAGACAATATGCTACTAATGACGGTTACATAGATTTTCTTGACAGAGGTTTGTATTATTTCATTGGAACTACGAAGAGATTTGTTGCAGCGGAGCTGCTTTTTGAGAGAAACGGACTTACTTATTATGTGGCAAGAGTAGTGGATTAACAGGTACATGACGGAATAGGGGGGGCTGCTATTGCAGCTCCGCTATTCTTGTAAGGGCAACATAGATTGCACTGATTTTGTACCAGGTACGGTAATCTACCACTCCGGTCTGTGGCAGGTCGAAAACCTTCTGGAACTGCCGCACAGCATTCTGGGTGTTCTCACCATAGATTCCGTCTACGGCTACTTTGGGGATATTGCTGTAGGTGTCAGCGATGGTGTTCAGCTGCTCCTGAAGCTGCATCACCTTCTGACCTGAGGAACCAATGGTCAGCTCATAACCGGGGTATGAGGCAGGAATTCCGCTTATTTCCTCGGCAGTGTTGATATAGGCTGAGCTGCCGTAGTAATAGCGTATTATGTCTATATCGGAATAACCGTCATCTCCTAATGCTTTACTGCCCCACTGGCTCATGGCATTAGGACAGGTGGTGCGTTTACCGTCACAATACTGGGTAAGAATTGGCTGCTTGACATTTGGCCGGGATACATAGTTTGCGAATATTTCATCTACAATCTGTGATATGCTGTCGAAAATATTGCGTCCGTATATCCATTTGTGGTCATAGGCTGTGGAAGAGGTAATTGTAAAGTCATAGCCTTTGTTGCGGTACCATTCCGTATACACTCTGTTAAGGGTAAAGGACATAATGGCTGTTATGTTGGCTCTTAAGGTGGATTCCGGCCAGGTGGAGTAGATTTCACTGGAGGCCACATTTTTGATGTAGTCAGCATAGGTTACATAGTAGTCTGAAGCGGTACGGTCGGAAGGAGCACCGTCATGCACAACAACGTATTCCGGAATTACGACGCGGCTTAACACGATTTCACCGGAGCTTCGAATAGGCTTGATTTCAGCCTCCGGAATCTTAGGTGGAAAGTCACCCCATAATGTATTGGCGGGAATGTTAATAACAGAGGGAGACGAGGTTGGAATGTAGGGGGTAAGCTGTACCGGCTGCAGGGAAAGCTCACCTGAGAAAATTTCCGAGCCTGATATGGAGGTTGGCTCATAGCCTGGGGCAGTTATTATAAGATTGTATTCGGAGTAGGGCTGTACATCCGAGGCGGGGTCTTCACTGAAGCTTCTGGCAGGTGCAGCAAGGTCAATGACTTCAGTCATACCGTTATTATCTGTTGTTAGTTCTTCTATTGTATCCTGCGGGGCTCCGCTGTAGGATATGGATACTCTTGCTCCATTGATGGGTTTACTGTTTGCACGGTCTGTGACATCAACCTTAAGCTGTCCCTCTTCCTCCTGAGTGAAATGATATCGGGCTTTTTTTATTAGCATTAATTTACCTCGTGCTGTATGGAAGCATAATCTGGTAATATTATATGTCTGTGATATTTATGTGACACTTGTTTTTCTATATTCCGGAGGTTTCATACCGGTCTTCTTTCGAAGCAGAGTATACAACAGGTATCGCTTTCGGTAGTTTCTTTAAATCAGATGATTTATAAGTATAAGTATTCAATATGTTATTGAATTTGTTAT
>CAMAKT010000127.1 GCA_945836135.1 uncultured Clostridia bacterium
GCGCATCACAGGTGAACTCTAACCTATTAAATCCGAAGCTAAATTTACGCAACCTGGCAGATAAAATTATATTGATATTTAGGGAACTTTTGAATATAATTTGTCTTATAAAAGTTCCCTAAAAGAAAGAGGTGTTAGTTATGAGTGCAAATTACTCAGATATACAAGAACTGCTACAGCAGAGAGCAGATATACAGGCAAGGCTTAATTTAATGCCCTATGATGGCAATCCCGAGATAAAAGAGCAGAGTGGATTAAAATATATATACATTCGTAAGAGAGTATATGCTCTGCCATATTGCAAAGCTGGTAAATGAGGGATTTTTCTATGATGGTGGTCGTATTCGTGGTATTCCGGTACAAATCGGTGGAACAAGTTATATGCCGCCACTCCCCATAGAATCAGTTGTTATTGAACGAATAGATGAAATTAAAAAGCAGGACAAAGTGTATATCGTGAAGGCTTAGTAAATGCTTTCTGTCATAGAGACTATACTGTAATTCAGGCTGTGAGAGTTGCTATTGAAGATGAGGGATTAACAATTAGTAGTCCGGGAGGATTTATTGAGGGAGTAAACTTAAAAAACTTACTGACAGTAGAACCTCATGGGCGCAATCCGGTATTATCAGATGCATTAAAGAGGATAGGTCTTGCTGAAAAAACAGGTAGAGGAATAGATAGGATTTTTGAGGGCTCTATCGTATTTGGTAGACCATTACCAGACTATTCAGAAACAACATCAACATATGTAAAGCTGTTTATTCAGAGAGCAGAGCCTGATTTGGCATTTACAAAGATGATTTCAAATGAAGAGAATCGATTGGGAAGGTCATTGCCGATTAACTCATTATTAATTCTCTCAGCCCTGCAAAGCCAGCGTAGGTTAACAATTGCAGAAATTGCAGAGGTAACGAATATTGGAGAAATACGTGCTAAAGCAGTTGTCGAAAAATTGGTTGAAGCTGGTTTGGTTGATGCTGGCGGTAATAATAAGTCGCGCTTTTATATACTAAGTTCCAAGGTATATAAAGAACAGGACAACATCGTAGGATATGTTCGTCAGACAGGAATCGATGCGGTGAAGTATGAAGCGTGGATTATGGAATTACTACAGAAGCAAGGTGGAAAGATTACAAGGGATAATGTTGTAGAGTTATTAAATGTTACTCCATCACAAGCTTATCGCTTGTTGAAAAAAATGTCTGATAAAGGTAGGATTAAGCTTGTTGGAAGTGGGCGCACGGCATATTATGAATTGGCTAAATAAACGCACGATAAACGCACGATAAACGCACGCGTGCGTTTCGTGTGTTTGTAATCATATTAGTCTAATATGAGAGGAATGTCTGGATAAAATAACAGATATAGGCTTTTACGAGGGGGATGAGAAATGAAGAGACTATTCCTATTCAGGAAGCATTGGAAAGAGATACCGCAGGGGAGATGCAATTGGTATTCCTTATGCGATTACTGTGGATGATGTCACTCTCGAGCAGGGGACTGTAACAGTCAGGGACAGAGATACGATGGAGCAGAAAGTTATTAAAGTTGAGGAATTGGCGGGTTTTCTGATGGAAAATTTATAGTTTATGCTTGTGGGTGTAGTAAATGGTGTAGTAGATTGGAGCTGTTTCAAGGACGGGGAAGTCGAATACCATAAGGAAAGGGGAGGTTTGATGTGGAACAACAGAGAATAGAGATAGAGTTATTAACGGAAAAGAACATTGAGCTGGTAAGAAAGATTCAAAGAGATGATATAGGGGAAGCTTTTGTGGATTCCGTTGATACAATATATGAAATTACCAAATGGGGAATAACTCACAATTGCAAGGGGCACACATATGCCATTAAGTATGATGATGTGTATGTAGGCATCATTCTTTTAGGTGAGGCGTTAGAATGGGAAACAGACCCGGATGAGATGAAGAATGTACCATTTTACAGGCTGATGGGCTTTGCCATAGACAAACGATATCGTAGTAAAGGGATTGGAACTTATGTATTGGAAAAAGTGATATCGGATTGTTATAAAGAGTTTGGCGTCCGTCCCATTGCACTGGGAGTACATAAAGATAATCATTCAGCAGCAGAATTTTATCTTAGAAACGGATTTGTGAAAAGAGATGTAATGGAAGGGAACGATTATTATTACTTAAGATATCCCAAGGAGGAAGAATAACAGAGTGGCTAAGTTATTTATTTCATATAAATAATATGCCTGATATTAAGCATGCGGAATAAATATAAAACTATACACATAATAAAGCGGAGGTCGTGAGACCTCCGCTTTGCAACTCATTTTAAGAAACTATTTTTCTTTTATAAGACTGTGCAGCTCCTGAAGTGACCTTACCTCAGCGGAACCGTTCTTCTTTACATAAGCGATTCCTTCGGCGGTTGCTTTTGCGGCAGCCATGGTTGTCATGTAAGGAATTCTTGCCTTGATGGCTGCCTTTCTTAGATAGCTGTCATCGTGGACGCTTTCCTTGCCCACAGGGGAGTTGATTATCAGGTCAATCTCACCGTTGGTGATGGCATCGAGGATGTTAGGACGTCCCTCATAGAGCTTATTAATCTTAGTGACAGGCAAGCCGGCACCGGAGATTAAGTCGTAGGTTCCACCGGTGGCAAGAACCTTGAAGCCGTCATTAACGAAGCTCTGGGCAACTGCCACAACCTCTTCCTTGTCCTTGCGGTTGACGGAGATAAGAACTGTTCCCTCAAGCGGAAGCTTGGCTGATACGCCCTCTTCAGCCTTAAAGAAGGCCTCGCCGTAGGAGGATGAGAGTCCGAGAACTTCACCTGTGGAACGCATCTCAGGTCCAAGTACAGGGTCAACCTCCGGGAACATATTGAATGGGAAAGCGGCCTCCTTGACACCGTAGTATGGAATGTCACTCTCCTTCATGGAAGGTACAGGAGATGGCCTTCCGGTAAGCTCGCTTGTGATAATGTCCGTTGCAAGAGGAACCATTCTTATATTACATACCTTGGATACGAGCGGTACGGTACGGGAAGCTCTTGGATTGGCCTCAAGCACATATACCTTGCCGTTTTCGATGGCATACTGCATATTCATAAGACCCTTGACATGCATTTCCTCGGCAATCTTGCGGGTGTATTCCTTTATTGTCCTTACATTTTCCTCGGAGATGTGGACGGACGGTATTATGCAGGCTGAATCACCTGAATGAACACCGGCAAGCTCAATATGCTCCATAACTGCAGGGACAAAAGCATGTGTTCCGTCGCTGATGGCATCGGATTCACACTCAAGTGCATTATTTAAGAAACGGTCAATAAGGATAGGACGGTCAGGGGTGACACCTACGGCAGCCTTCATGTAGTCTGTCATGCTGGCATCGTCATATACTACCTCCATACCCCGGCCTCCAAGAACATATGAAGGACGAACCATAACAGGGTAGCCTATATTGTTGGCTATATTAATGGCTTCTTCAACAGTTGTAGCCATTCCGGATTCAGGCATAGGAATCTCAAGCTTATCCATCATGGCACGGAACTGGTCTCTGTCCTCTGCAAGGTCGATTACGGCAGGGGAGGTTCCGAGAATCTTAACGCCATTCTTCTCAAGGGAAGCAGCCAAATTAAGAGGTGTCTGTCCGCCGAACTGTGCAATTACGCCCAGAGGCTTCTCTTTGTTATATATGCTTAAGACATCCTCAAGGGTAAGTGGTTCAAAATAAAGCTTATCCGAGGTATCATAGTCTGTGGATACTGTCTCAGGATTGCAGTTGACAATGATTGTCTCAAAGCCAAGCTTCTTAAGGGCAAGTGCAGCGTGTACGCAGCAGTAGTCAAATTCGATGCCCTGACCAATTCTGTTAGGACCGCCGCCGAGAATCATAATCTTCTTGTTGTCTGATACAGGGTTCTTGTCCTTGCCGTTGTAGGTGGAGTAGTAGTAGGCACTGTTTTCTGTTCCTGATACATGTACGCCCTCCCAGGTCTCATTTACTCCAAGGCTGATACGTCTGTCTCTGACATCATCTTCGGAAACACCAAGAATTTGGCTTAAGTATTTGTCTGAGAAGCCGTCTTTCTTTGCCTGTGTAAGAAGCTCGTCTGATGGAAGAGAACCCTTAGACTTAAGAAGTTCTTCTTCCTCGTCCACCAATTCCTTCATCTGGGATATGAAGTAATGCTTAACCTTGGTAAGCTCGTAAATCTCATCCACGGTTGCACCCTTTCTTAGGGCTTCATACATGATGAAATGACGCTCGCTGGAAGGGGTAATCAGCTTCTGCAGCAATTCTTCTTTTGAAAGAGTGTCAAAATTCTTCACATGTCCAAGACCGTATCTGCCGTTCTCGAGGCTGCGGATTGCCTTCTGGAAGGCTTCCTTATAATTCTTGCCGATGCTCATAACCTCGCCCACGGCTCTCATCTGTGTGCCCAGCTTGTCTTCAACACCCTTGAATTTCTCAAATGCCCAGCGGGCAAACTTGATAACTACATAGTCGCCGTCCGGTACATACTTGTCGAGAGTGCCGTATTTGCCGCAAGGAATATCGCGCAGTGTAAGACCTGCTGCCAGCATTGCGGAAACAAGTGCGATAGGGAAGCCTGTAGCTTTGGATGCCAGAGCTGAGGAACGGGAGGTACGCGGGTTAATCTCTATAACCACAATTCTGTCCGATACAGGGTCATGAGCGAACTGAACATTAGTTCCGCCGATAACCTGAACCTTGTCAACAATCTTGTATGCCTGTTCCTGCAATCTCTTCTGGCATTCTTCTGATATGGTAAGCATAGGGGCGCAGCAGAAGGAGTCTCCGGTATGAACGCCCAGAGGGTCTATATTCTCAATAAAACATACCGTAATCATGTTGCCTTCGCTGTCGCGGACAACCTCAAGTTCAAGCTCTTCCCAGCCCAGAATGGATTCCTCTACAAGAACCTGCCCCACAATACTTGCCTGAAGACCTCTTGCACATACGGTCTGCAGCTCTTCTTTATTATATACAAGTCCGCCGCCGGCACCACCCATGGTGTAGGCAGGGCGCAGCACTACAGGATAGCCTAACTTGTCAGCAATGGCAAGGGCTTCCTCAACGGAGTATGCAACCTCGCTTCGTGCCATCTCGATTCCCAGGGAGTTCATTGTATTCTTGAACTCGATACGGTCCTCACCACGTTCAATGGCATCTACCTGAACACCGATAACCTTAACATTGTATTTATCAAGCACACCGGCCTTATACAGCTCTGAGCAGAGGTTAAGACCTGACTGTCCGCCAAGATTAGGGAGCAGTGCGTCGGGACGTTCCTTGGCAATAATCTGTTCAAGACGTTCCACGTTGAGAGGCTCGATGTAGGTGACATCGGCAGTCTCCGGGTCGGTCATGATTGTTGCAGGGTTGGAGTTCACAAGAACAATCTGATATCCTAACTTTCTGAGTGCTTTACAAGCCTGTGTTCCGGAGTAATCGAACTCGCAGGCCTGTCCGATTACAATGGGACCGGAGCCTATAATAAGTACCTTATTAATATCCTTTAGTTTTGGCATAATAAATCCTCCTAAATTTGCTAATATACATTATATGATAAAGTTGCTAAGTAATAAAGATTAATTTTTCAAAAAATACAAATTTTTTGGAATTGATTTGGTATTAATGTAAAAACAAAATCAAGAATAAGGTTGAGGCTTCTGTTCCATTGTGTTAATATAATGGAAATATTCCGGATGAAAGAGTATTTATTGTGACGACATGGAGGATTAAGATATATGAACAGCTTTGACGGCATTATTTTTGATGTGGATGGCACACTCTGGGATGTGCGCAAGGTGGTGGAAAAGTCATGGAGTGATACCATTACCCGGGAGACGGACTGGCCCATAAGGTTTGATGACAAGAGTCTTGGTGCGATGTTTGGCAAGACAATGGATACGATATTTTTTCATTTTTATCCTGAAAGCACAAGGGAAGAATATGAGAGACTTACATCAATAATATACAATGTACAGAGTAAGAATCTGGTAGAGTGTGCGCCACCGCTATATGAAGGTGTTGAGGATATGCTTAAGAAGCTGTCGGTGCATTACAAGCTTTTCATTGTGACTAATGCCCAGAGGGGATATATAGACACGATTTTTAAGGTGCACAATATAAGAAAATACTTCACGGACTGGATGTGCTTCGGTGATACGGGGGAACCTAAGGATGTGACCATTACCAAGCTGATGGAGAGAAACCATCTTGAGAGGGCAGTGTATGTAGGCGACACCCAGGGAGATGCGGATGCCTGTGCCAAGGCAGGGATTCCCATTGTATATGCACAATATGGCTTGGGAAAAGTGGACAAGCCATGGAAAAGTATCGAAAGATTTACAGAACTTGGGGATATCTTTCTTTCAGATGACAGTGGTTACAAGCAGGAGAGGGCTTCCAAAACAGTTCAGGGAATGCCTGTTGACACGGTAATATTTGATCTTGATGGAACGCTTTTGTATACCATAGAGGACTTAGCGGGCAGCACGAATTATGTTCTTAAGAAGCATGGTATGCCGGAAAGGACTCTTGAGGAGATTACTTCCTTTGTGGGTAACGGTGTTGCGAAACTTATAGAGCGGGCAGTGGTTAGCGGTACTTCAACTGAGCAAATTGCAGAGATGCTTGCGGAATTTAAGGGACATTACGGCGCACACTCCTTGGATAATACAAGACCCTATGACGGAATTACGGATATGCTGAAAAACCTTAAGCAGAAAGGATACAAGCTTGCTGTTGTTTCCAACAAGCTTGAGAGTGCCACAAGAAATCTGTGCAAGCATTTCTTCGGGGGACTTATTGACACTGTTGTGGGGGATAATCCTCAGATGGCAAAAAAGCCGGAGGCTGATATGGTCAACACGGCTTTATTCAGGCTTAAAAGCAGCAGGGCAGCATCGGTGTACGTCGGTGACTCCGAGGTGGATATTGCCACTGCAGCCAATGCAGGAATGAAGCTTATTATGGTGGAGTGGGGCTTTAGAAAGCGTGCCGATATGGAAAAGCTGGGTGCAGATTGCTTTATCAATTCGCCTGACGAGATTTATTCCGTTTTGGAAAGGCAGTTTGCCTTATAAGCAGCAGGAGACATGCCGGTATACTTTTTAAAAACTCTTGAAAAATAATATACATCGTGAAAGCCGCATCGTGCGGCGGCCTCGCTACAGGTGTAAAGACCTGTTGCGAGGTATTTTTTTGCATTCTGAATTCTTATGCGATTAAGAGTAGAAAAAATGGTATCTCCGGTTTCCTGTTTAAAGACTCTGTTAAGATAGTCGAAATTGCAGTGATACATCTCCTCGAGGCTTTGGCTGCTGATATCGGAACTGTAATTTCTGTTCAGGAAATGCTTAAGACCAAGAACGCAGCCGCTTACACGGGAATCTTCGGCAATGGCATGGCTTATCCGGCGCCTGTGGCATACAGCCAGCATACCAAGTAGCTCGCATAACAGGCTGCTCATCAGATAAGCTCCATATAGGTCATCATGGGTACAGTCCAGAAGACGGTACAACGTAAGACTGAATTCTTCTGAAAGCTCTTTTATGTCAAGACGTCCGCTCTTGGGGAATAAAGGAGGCTGACCGGAAACATTACAGCGTGAAATCCCATCCGTCATAAAATGTACATAGGCAAAACGGCATGCAGTGGAGCGAAGACCCTCGTGTTCACATTCAGGGTCAAGCAGAATGTAGTCTCCCTGTGTAAGTAGATATTCTCGATTATCTTCCCTAATGTTAAGTTCACCTGATAAAATAAAATACAGTATATATTCCTGCGGTTTCCTCCTGAAATGTATATAAGGAGGTTTGACATCGGCAATATCGCATAAGGATATTGAAGGCATCCCGCCAAGGGTAAGTTTGTAAAATATCTCGTCGGACATAGTGTGCTCCTATCTTGTAAATTTACTTCATAATATATAACGCTAAAATACATTTATATTATATAAT
>CAMAKT010000128.1 GCA_945836135.1 uncultured Clostridia bacterium
TTAACCAATTACTCCACCGACTTAAGCGATTCAATCATCGGTATATTTTTCAGACGTTTCAACATAACCAGATTAACCAGCAATCCAAACAGCAATGTTATTGCATAGGACAGTGCAAATGATGAAAAACTGATATTTCGCCCAAACATGACATCCTCCAGCTCCACTACCTCCATGATGAAGTGATGAAGTACCACGCCTAAGCCTAAGCCCACCAGTCCTCCAATCAAGGTCAGGATAATGTTTTCACGATATACATAGGATGCGACCTCATTGTTATAAAAACCCAGCACCTTAATTGTGGCTATTTCACGGATACGCTCGGAAATATTGACATTAATGAGGTTGTACAGAACCACAAATGCCAGCGCACCTGCGGAAATAATCAGCACCACCGTAATAATATCTATGGCCGATATCATGCTTTCAAAACGTTCCTTAACGCCGGTATAGTAAACCACCGTATCTGCATTTAACTCGTTAATAAGATAATATCCAATATCATTTTCCTCTTCTTCATCAGTCACGTTCAGCACGGAAAGAATTACATTGTCCTTAGCTTCCTCGTGATACAGCTTCTCATAATACTGTGGAGATATAAAGACATAGTGGTCCACATACATCTCTACCACGTTTACAATCTCTACAGGCACAAGCTTATCATTCACAAGAATATATATACTGTCGCCGCTTTCAAGCCCATAATCCTTCGCGAGCTTTCTTGAAACCAGTGCTCCTTCCTCCGGAACTGCCAACACCTCACCCGTCTTATACTGCGACAAGCAAATAAAATCTGCAAAATCTGCCGTATCCGGCACTGCCATCAGTGTCGCACTCTTCTCAGTGGCATCGTTACGCTCCGTTGAATCGTTGACAACCACTTTTTCTGAGTGAACAGGACACGCGGCATCTATTCTCTCATCATCAAGGAGCTTCTCATAAGCGGCTGTAATGTCCGCTTCATTTTCCTCCGCGAAGGAGGCAGTCATATCATAACGGAATATCTTTTCATACTGGTTCTCCACCACTTCCGAAACACTGTCCTTGATTCCGAATCCGGCAATGAGAAGTGCCGTACAGCCGGATATTCCGATTACCGTCATCAGGAATCTTTTCTTATATCTGAACAGGTTACGGAAAGTCACCTTATAGGTAAAGGAAACACGTTTCCAGATAAATCCTATCCGCTCAAGCAGAATCTTTTTGCCCACCTTAGGTGACTTCGGACGCATAAGAAGTGCCGGTGTCTCCACAAGCTCTGAAAAGCACGCCCATATCGTGGCACCAATATTGACAAGCACCGCAATTACCACTGAGAGTACAGCAAGCTCAGGCTGAGGCATATATGACAGCTCCGGCATGGTATACATTATGTTCCATGCACTATAGATAACATACGGGAATAAATACATACCTCCAATTGCACCGATTACACCGCCGATTACAGAAGCTGACAGTGCATATATAATATATTTCATTGCAATGGAAAGCTTAGAATACCCTAATGCCTTCAAGGTTCCAATATTTCCCCTCTGCTCATCAATCATTCTTGTCATGGTAGTCAGACATACCAGTGCCGCTACCAGATAGAAAAATACAGGAAAGACCTTGGCGATAGCACCCATCTGATCTGCCGTTCCCTCATAATCCACATACGAATAGTGGGAATTGCGGTCAAGAACATACCATTCACCCTCTGTCGGAAGGTTAAGCATTCCTCCGTACTGTGCATTCAGAGCTTCATAATCCTCCAGGCGCTTACTGATGTATTCCTCACCAAGCTGTTTAAGGCTCTCCGTTACCGGGTCAACCACATCCCAATACTCATCCTCATATGAGTTAAGCCGGACGGCTCCTTCTACCGTTACATAGGCAACACTATATATATCCGAAACAAAATTTTCCTCCGGAATATAAACAATCCAGTCAATCTCACCATCTCCTACAGAGGATGAACCCAACTGATAAGATAGATAATATGCAGTAGAAACAAAGCCCACCACCTCATATTCCGTCTCATACAGGCTGTCGCTTATGTCACTGTCCGTTCCTGATGAAATGGTAATCCTGTCTCCTAACTTGATATAATCTCCCTTCATCTTCTCAGCACGGATTACACATTCATTGGCAGCCTGCGGCATACGTCCCTCGGTAAGAGTAAGTGTATTAATCTCATCATCAGGACTATAACTGTTTAAGGCTATCTCCTTTTTATTAATCCCGATTGTCATAATAGCATCCATGCTGTATCCGGGCATTACAGCTTCCACACCCTCCACTTTACCAATTGCCTTGATATCATCCTCATCAAAACCAAGGGTTGACAGAAGCCTTATATCCATCAGATTATTGTCGTCATAATACTTATCGGCAGTATATTTCATATCATAAGATGATGCCGTAACACCTGCAAAAAAGGCAACTCCGATTAAGACAATTCCAAGAATCGCCATAAACCTTCCAAGGCTTCCTTTAATCTCACGAAATGTATCCTTCAAAAGAGTTCTGCTCATTACCACTCAATCCTTTCTATCGGAAGAGGATTATCATTCTTCTCCATGCTGAGAATCTTACCGCTCTTTACCTTGATGATTCTGTCACCCATATCGGTAAGCGCCAGATTGTGGGTGATAATGATTACCGTCATTCCCTGCTCACGGCAGGTATCCTGCAGAAGCTTAAGAATAGACTTACCCGTATTGTAATCCAGTGCCCCCGTAGGCTCATCACATAACAGAAGCTTCGGGTTCTTGGCTAGTGCCCTGGCTATAGCCACACGCTGTTGTTCACCTCCGGACAACTGCGCCGGGAAGTTATGCATACGCTCTCCAAGCCCCACAGCCCGAACGGTATCCTCTATATTGAGCGGATTTTTACATATCTGGGTGGCAAGTTCCACATTCTCCACCACAGTAAGATTCTGTACAAGATTGTAAAACTGAAATACAAAGCCGATATCATACCTTCTGTAGGTAGTGAGCTGTCTCGCTCCGTAATCACTGATCTTATTTCCATCCACAATGATTTCTCCGGAAGTGGCATTATCCATTCCACCAAGAATATTCAGTATTGTACTCTTGCCCGCGCCGCTGGCTCCGGCAATTACAACAAATTCACCCTTTTCAATCTCAAAATCCACGCCGCTCAGAGCTTCTATATCAACCTCGCCCATTCGGTATATCTTCTTAACATCCTTAAATTCTATGTACGCCATGCCCTTATCCCTGCTTTCTAATTATATAAATAAATGTGTACATTCCGCCACAAAGCGTTTTGCGTATAAAAAACCTGCATTCTGTTAGTTATTATATAACAGAATACAGGTCTGTACAAATTAATTATTTCTAAATTACTAATTCTCCATTCAGGAATTCAATGGCATACACAGACATCAGATTGACCATTATGCTTAGCGCATCCTCGTCAATGTCAAAATTAGAATTATGCTGTGATGCTCCGGTCTCAGGAATGTTCTGATTTCTTGTGCCCACAAAGGCATAGGCTCCCGGAACCTTCAGTATATACTCCGCAAAATCGTCACCCCCGAGAGATGGTGTGCGGTTTGCAATAACGCTTTCCTCACCATATAATGAGGTAAGCACCTGCCTTACCTCAAGAGTGGACTTCTCATCATTGATAAGCGGTGAGGTGAAGTCCTTCCACTCCAGGGATACAGTTCCTCCATATATTGCTGCAACAGAGGAAGCTACAAGCTCTATCCTTTCCTTAGTCTCAGCCCGAAGCTTCGGAGAAAATACCCGTACCGTACCCTCCATTGATGCCTCCTGAGCTACCACATTGTAGGCTGTTCCCGCGTCAAGCTTTCCTATACCGATGAGAATATTCTCCAATGGATTAGTTCTTCGTGTGATAAGAGCCTGTATTGCCACCACAATCTGACTGGCAATGTACAGCGCATCCACACCAAGCTGTGGAGTCGATACATGAGCTGACTTGCCATGGACAGATATTTTGAACCAGTCCACGCTGGCATTGTTCGGTCCTGCTGTGGCAGACACCTTGCCCACATCAATGTCCGAGCTTACATGTATTCCGAAGGTTCTGTCGGCACCATCAAGATATCCTCCATCTACAAAAAGCCTTGCTCCATAGCCGATTTCCTCGCCCTGCTGGAAAGTAAATCTCACCGTTCCGCCGAACTTGTCACGATTGGCACTTAGTATTCTCGCTGCACCTATAAGGCCCGCTGCATGGGCATCATGCCCGCAGGCATGCATTTTGCCGGGAATGGTACTCTTATATGAGCATTCATGGGTTTCCTCAACATCAAGCGCATCTATGTCCGCCCTCAGCACAATGGTTCTGTCCCCCGAAAGCTCTCCCTTAAGCTCTGCGTATACACCCGTGTCTCCCACACGTTCATGTAGAATTCCCAGTTTATCCAGCTCTTCCTCGATTCTGGCGGCAGTGCCGTATTCCTCTTTTGCGGTTTCGGGATTTCTATGAAAATATCTTCTCAAATCAACCACATATTCATGGTCAGCCAGCGTTTCCTCATAGATTTTCTTTTCAAGCTCATTCATAGCTCTATTTCTCCTTAAGTCCTGCCAATTCCTTCAGCTCGTCAAGTGTAGCTGCCTTCTTGGAATACAGTGAAAGAGGTGCAATCAATGTATCACCGATTACCTTAAGGTCATATCCGTTGGCCTGTGCGTCGTTGTTAAGGTATGCCTTATGCTGGAATGAATTCAAATCAATGTCGCCGTTGTTAAGCGCCTCATTCGGAAGATTATAAGCATCAAAGGTTACAAGCTCTATGTAGATGCCTGCATTTTCATCATCAAGCACCTTCTGAACCGCAAGCCAGTGGTCATTGGAGGAACCGCAGACGCCCACCTTGACAACTGTCTTTCCCTCGGAGGAGGACTTGTAGTTAAGTATACTGTCTACAAAACCATCTTCAACTGTATAATTTGCATCATAGGCAAATGCCGGGAAGTATGCCTCCGAATATGCCTCTAGCAAGAACTCTGCAACAAGCTGGGTCTGGAAAGCCTTTACAATAGTCTTGTAGGTCTCATTATCCGCATCCTCACTTCTTGCCACAATAATGTTGATGTAAGGATTGTCACCCTTCTCATCCTGCTTTTCAATTATCAGGGCATCCTTCGACGGAATGAGTCCGTATGGTATCGCATAGGTTCCGTTGATTGTGCTTGCACCGAAATCTCCCAGAGTGGATGTAAGGGTGTTGGCTGTGGTAGGTACAATCTCAATATTGTAGATGTACTTTGTCACATCCTTAAGCTCCGGTGTGTAGCCTGCCGCAGGGTCAACCTCAATAAGTCCCGCGCTCTCAAGAAGCTTAATAGCTCTTGATTGGTTGGTTCCGTCATCAGGAACACCGATTTTGATTGGGTCGGCCGCCTTTTTACCGCAGGCACCAAGTGCCAGTGTACCGACCAAAAGTAATGTTGTTAATGCTGCTTTAAAAATATTCTTTCTCATAATTCTTTCCTCCTTGTAATTAATTCTCTATTTGTTGTCTTCTTTGAGAAGAAATTACCTAATGTCTGCAGGACACATACAAATACCAGAAGTATAACTACACATACATTTACAATGTCCTGATGGTTAAGATTCTGTCCGTAGTTGATTGCGAAGCTTCCGATTCCGCCCGCCCCCACGGCTCCGGCCATTGTGGTTAATCCTATAAGGCTTATGGCTGTAATCGTTGTCACCCTCACAAGCTCCGGAACGGCCTCATGAAGATATATTCTGAATATCAGTCCGAAGGTTCCGCTTCCCATGCTTCTCGCTGCTTCTATTTTGCCGTCGTCCACATTGGCAAGTGCTGTTTCGACCTGTCTTGTAAAAAACGGTACGGCACCGAATATCAATGGAACCACGGCTCCCTTTACTCCAATTGCGGTTCCCACAAGTGCCCTTGTAAATGGTATCAGAAAAATCAATAATATAATAAAGGGTATTGACCTGAAAACATTGGTGAAAATCTCAACTATGTAATATATCACCCTGTTTTCCCTTATTCCGCCTCTCTTGGTAACCGTAAGCACAACTCCGAACAACATCCCGAACAGGAATGTAAATATTCCCGCAATGGCAAACATCTGTAAGGTCTGTGTGCAGCTCGTAAAAAATCTTTCCGAATAGTCAAGCACATTTGGTATGAGTTTTTCAAGCAGTTCGTTCATTTGACAGCACCTCCGCTCCTACCTTGATTTCCTCCAGATATCTAAAGGTATTAATTATCGCCTCCTCATTACCTTTGAGGATTACTATTATTCCGCCAAGTGGCCTGTCACCTATCATCTCCACATTGGCAAGCACTATATTTACCCTGACATCAAAGCGTTTCGAAATCTCCGAGATTACTGCATCCCCCGTGCTCTCGCTTTCAAAGGTCAACTTCACCAGCCTGTCATTTCCGGAGGTTCTCACAAGAGGAACATCCTCTGCAATCATCTTGTTAATCTTGGAAAGGTTAGAAACAGTATTTATAAATCTTCTGGTAATCGTCTGCTTCGGATGAGCGAAAATGTCATATACATCTCCGTTCTCAACCACCTCTCCGTTCTCCATCACCGCCACCTTATTGCAAATGGACTTAATCACCGACATCTCATGGGTGATAAGAACAATCGTAAGTCCCAGCTTTGCATTGAGCTTTTTGAGAAGATTTAAGATTGCTTCTGTTGCCTCCGGGTCCAAGGCACTGGTAGCTTCGTCCGACAAAAGTACTCCCGGATTGTTGGCTAATGCCCTGGCAATTGCCACACGCTGCTTCTGCCCGCCGGATAGCTGCGACGGATACACCGAAGCCTTATCTGTAAGGTCCACAAGCTCAAGGAGCTCATGTACCCTCTTCTTGATTTCCTGCTTGCTCTTACCTGAATATTTAAGAGGATATGCCACATTGTCAAATACAGTGCTGCGGTCAAGCAGATTGAAATGCTGGAATATCATTCCAATACCCTTCCTCGCCTGATTGAGCTGCCTGTTGCCAATCTTTTCAAGTTTCTCACCCTTCGCCGTATTTACCATTCTGGTAAGCTGCACTCCGTTCACCGTAATCTCCCCGGCATCCGGAACCTCTAACAGGTTAATACATCGCACCAGAGTGGATTTCCCCGCTCCCGAATAGCCGATTATTCCGTATATCTCTCCGTCCTCTATCCTTAGTGAGACATTCTTGGCTGCCTCAACATCCCCGGTTTTTAAATGGTATGTCTTATATAAATTCTTAATTTCTATCATACATTTATCACTTTCTTCTCTGTTGATAGAATGGATTATAAAGCATCATCCGAAAAAGTGCTAATACCTGTTACCTAGAGTTTGTAATAGGTCGTGCCTATATCAAGCAAAGTCAAGATGATATTTATTGATGTATTACAAAAATATAAAAAAGGCGTATAGGAAGTATACCATGTAAAGTGGTAATTTCCATACGCCTTATTTTATCAGCCTTGATTAAGCGTGGTCTGATTTTCCAGCAGACGTTTGATTTCTGCCTCCATTGCTTCAAGAGCCGCCTTTTGTTCAGAAATGGTTTTTTTCTGTTCTGTGATAGTTCCGTCTCTGCTTGCCAGAGCCATATCCTTCTCAGCCAGAGCTTCTTCTTTCTCTGCCAGCTTCACATACTTCTCAGCCAGAGCCTCATCCTTCTCAGCCAGAGCCTCTCTCTGTGCGGTAACGGTTCCCTGCAGCTTGACAATGGTTTTGCCCTGCTGTTCAATTTTCTCCTTCATGTCATCTACCATATAGTGGGTAGTATTACGGTCTAACTCGTGCAATATTTCTGAAAACATTCCCATCAACTCCTCCGGATTAGCTGCAAACCCTGCCATTTCTCTATAAGGCTCCGAAAGCCACGGGTAGGTCTCACAAAGCCGTACCGCATCCTCTGTATTTTCCGTGCAGAAGAAGGACAGCCAGCCATTCAGCCGGTCTTTCGGTTTCTTAACTTTAGCATACTCACTTT
>CAMAKT010000129.1 GCA_945836135.1 uncultured Clostridia bacterium
AAATCACAGCACTTGTAATTGTATCTACAATACTCGCTGCTCCCGTAACCTGTATCTTATTCTGCGAAATAGAAGAATCACCGATTACATAGCCATCTGCCGGAGTTCCACTGATATCTATTGTCACTGCAATATCCGCGCTCTGCTTATTGTCAATACTCAGTTTGACAACCTGAGTCTTAGAATTGATTTCCTTGATATCATTCTTCACATCTGATTTAATACATTCTATTTCGATATTAGCAGAATCCGTAAGTGGGTTCAACTGGCTCAAATCAGCGTATGCTGCAAAGTCCGATGCTTTTAAATCCTTTGCGACACTGTCCGGAGCCCATACTGTTATAGTTATAATACTGCCCGAATCCACTTCATATATATATCCCTTGTCCGTAAGCTCCTGATCATTGCGAAGCTCCACAGGTATACCTGAAATTGTCTTTTTTACAAGCGGATCATCGATATTCATAACGACCCACCACACCAGCACAGCAATTAAAAGAGCAAGAATTTTAAGTCCAATATTATTAAATATTTTTTTCTTCACCGGACCTGCCCCCTCTCTTCCATATCTTAATGCGCTTTCCATCGTCAAGCTTGCCTGTCTTTAAAAGTTCAAGCTTATTGCGAAGATATTCACCATCCACATTGCGAACCAGTTCTCCGTTGTTGGCTATGGACACTTTACCGGTCTCCTCTGATACAATGATTGTAAATGCATCCGTCACCTCACTGATTCCCGCTCCGGCGCGGTGTCTGGTCCCCAGCTCTTTGCTAAGCTCCATATTATCGGACAGTGGAAGGTAACATGTTGCAGACACAATTCTGTTGCCGCGTATAATAACTGCACCGTCATGTAATGGTGTATTATGCTCAAATATGTTGATAAGAAGCTGGTTCGTCACATATGCGTCCACAGCAATTCCTGTTTTAATGTAATCTTCAAGATTAATATTCTGTTCAATGACAATAAGCGCTCCTGTTTTCTTCTTGGCCATTTCATAGGATGCCTTGACAATCTCATTTACCGTCTTTTCGCTGAACCGCTCTGCCCGCTCCCTCTGATCATCAAACGGTAAAAGACCTGAAAGATACTTCTTATTTCCAAGCTGTTCAAGTGCCTTGCGAAGCTCCGGCTGAAAAATGACAACAATGGCAATCAAAGCAACATTAATTGACTTCCCGGCAATCCAAAGAATAGTAGTGAAGTTGAATACTGAGGCAATAAGCGCAAAAAGCAGGATGACAAGAATACCCTTAAGCAATGTCCATGCACGGCTATTCTTCATCCAAAGTATAATATGATACAGAAAGAACGCAAGAATAAGAATTTCTGCCACATCAGAAAACTCTACATTCGGTCTGTATATGTTGTCCAGATAATTCCCAAAAAAACTTGAAATCGCTCTCATTTGCCTCTGCCCTCTTTATATATTATTCTTCATCCTCAAGGTCTACCACATCTCTCTCGTAGGCTCTCTGCCTGTCGAGTTCATCCGGTTCGACCTCTCCCTCCTCATGCCCATAAACATCACGAGGATCGTATTGTTCCTTTTCGTCGTCTGTCCGGCTGTTTATCTTCTTAACCTTAACCTCAGTCTTTGCCATATTAAACTTCGGAACAGCCTTCACATAATAATAATAGTCATCATCTTCAAACTGTACTCTCTCCGTCCTCGAATAGTCCACTGAGAAGAAGAAAAAATAAAGTACAAGTCCCGTCAGGATGGCTGCAACAGTTCCAATAAGCAATCCCCCCATATTAAAATCAAGTGAAAGCATCACATGCGACATAACAACCAGAATTGCCTCCACAACGCTTCCTGTGACCGTTGCAATAACCCATGAATAATCCATTGAAAAACTCTTAATTACATACACAAGGATAATCGTGGCTACAAATACAATGCTCATAACAAGCATTTCCTTATTCAGAATAGTATTATCCATAATGAATGTCAGCTTCGGAATAAAATCGCCCTCTCCAAAAGAACCTGCAGATAATGCAAATTCGGAACAGAAATTCATCATATAATACAAATAGGTTCCGAATACCGCAGGTACGATTCCCAAAAGCCCTGCTGTCAGTCCCACAACCACCGGCGCTGCATACGGAATGCGCATAATAAAGAATATAGGAACCAGCAAAAGCACATAGCTTGTTTTTGGCGAAAATATAAAATATACCAGAAGCATTATCGCAAGCACGATAAATGCCACTGCAGCATATTCAACAGCAAGTCCGTACAGTTGCAGCAATATAAGCACACAGCCTGCCAGTGCAGTAACTCCGCCCGGCAAAAAAGCACATACTGCGGACAAAAGAATCAGAACGAATATGTTCGATGCTGTGGCATTATAACCAGTCATTCCTCTTATGACAAGGAATGAAACTAACGCTGCCGCAAACTTCAGGACATGACTTATTATCATGTCATATCTGGCATACAGATTCTGCAACTTATCCTTTAAAATCAATAACTCCGTCATTTTATTCCTCTTCCTTCTCCTCACGACCCAACTTGTCTATTTTCTTCAAGCGATTGATGTAAAATTTCAGACCGCTCTGATAGTCATTGTACCTTATCGAATACACAAAATAAGCAATAACCTGAAAAACTATCAGCAGAAGAACATATATTATTATCAATGTGCTTCCCAGCTTCCGGTAATTAATGTCTGTCAGGTTATTGACAATAAATTCAAACCTGTACACAAACACCAAAAACAGGCAGAGCAAATATCCAAGCGTAATACCTATTCCCGCAAACAGCATGTGCATACCGACATAATCTCCTCTGTAATACACTGCGTTCTTAAGTTCATCGTGCCCCTCATGCTTCTCATACATGGCAGTTCGTGCCATTAATCTCACTTTGCGCTTATTAACCATGAAAACTCCTTTATTAAATATATCAGCCACATTATCGTTTAATTATAACATATTTTTCGCAAAATAACACTATTTTTTCTACGGGTTATAGACAATAATCTGTGCATGTGCCTGAGCGGCAGGCATAACAAAGCGCACCTTTCGCCCTCCGCTGGTAATTGTCCTGTCCGTGGTTGCCGCCAGATACGAATTCCATACATTTTCAGATGTCTCCGGCAGAAGATATGCAAGAGCATTTTTAATTGCCTGATCAAATGCAGCAGAGCGCTTCTTTATGTATATATGGACACTTTCCGAGTCTACAATAACCTCTCCCTGATACTCATCGTCAATCTTGTACAGACAGGCGTTCGTAAGATACTGTGAAAATCCCGACGCTGTCAAAACCGCAAACATCTCTTCAGTGTTAATGATTGGTGCCGTCTCCTTTTCCGGTTCGGTATACTGCTCTGAGGTCTCTTCCTGTCCTCCCTGCTCCTGGCTTCCTCCATTCTGTTCATTGCCTGACGGCTGCTGTGTTCCGTTATTCTGTCCGCTGTCCGCTGGTTGCTGTGTCCCATTGTTCTGTCCGCTGTCTGACGGTTGCTGTGTCCCGTTATTCTGTCCGCTGTTTGACGGTTGCTGTGTTCCATTGTCCTGTCCGTCACCTGATAAATTGGTGTTTTCACCGGATGCACCGCTCTCCGGCTCATATGGCTGACTTCCCGAAACATCTTCCATATCTGTACCGTTACCGCTGTTTGAAGGTGAAACAGGGGTAGGCTGTTCGCCCGTCATATCAACCTTGGAATAAAACGGTAGTCCCATTGTACCCTGGGAGTACGCGTCCGCTACTGCCTCAACTGCAATTGCATCCGAGTATTCGCCGGAGGTTGCCGTAATCGCTGCGACTCCCTCTCCTACAATCTCAACATTGCCGTAAGAGTCCACTGTAAGCACATCCTGATTATTGCTTGTCCAAATAATCGAATCCGCAAGTTCTGCCGGATATGTGGACACACTAAGTGTAAATCGCTGTCCGATATATGCGCTGAAAGACTGTGCATCAATACTCACATACCGTTCCTTCGTATCTTCCACAAACGAATTCTGATTAGTATTATTTCCTATGTTCATTTCGGTTCTGGACTTATTATTCCCTGCTGCCTGCACAATCCATACAAGCATAAGCATAAAAGCCACAGCGCTTGAGCCGCAAAGAATTCCAAGAAGTGCCCCAAGCATATTCGAGCTCTTTCCGGCATGCTTCGCACTGCTTCCGTGCCCTGATGTTCTCTTTTTTTCTGATACTGTATTTGTATTTTTCTTCGTATTTCCCCGAAGGTATCTCTTATCTCTATAGTCATCAGCACCCGGAATTCGATACATGTTTCGGGTGTTCGTCTGCTGTCTCTTAGGCGTTGTCCTATCTGCCATTACAAGCCTCCTGTCCATAAAAAGCCTTATACCGAATAAAGCCTCTTACCTTATTATATACTAACCTTTATAAGCAGGAAAATCAAGTTGAGATTTACATTATAGATGTATTTCCTTATAATGTATATATATTAATAGAATCGAGGAACAATCATGAAACTGATTTTTATTAGACATGCCGAGCCCGACTACAGCATTGACTCGCTGACCGCCAAGGGTTTTCGCGAAGCTGAGCTTCTGGCAAAGAGAACATCTGACTGGAGAGTGACACAATTTTACTGCTCGCCTCTGGGGCGTGCAATAAAGACAAGCGAGCCAACACTTAAGGCGCATGGCAAAAGTGCTGTAATATATGACTGGCTGCAGGAATTCCGGGTGCCGGTGTCTCCTGAAGGACGCCCTGACGGTAAGATAATACCTTGGGATTTCATGCCCGAATATCTCAACCGCTATCCGAAGCTTCTTGATTCGCAAGCTTGGTGGGACACGCCTGTCATGAAAAGCGGCAATGTAAAAGAAAAATATGATGAAGTTGCAGAAAGTTTTGATAAGCTTCTCGCAGGCTATGGCTATATTCGTGATGGTCTTGGCTACAGAACCGACCATACCCAAAGCTCCTGTGATTATATGTGCTACAATGGCACCACCGAGGAGTGTATCCGGAATCACCCTGACGATGAGCCGGTGCTGGTTTTCTTCTGCCATCTCGGCATAATGCTGTGCATTATGTCACATCTTATCAATGCCTCTCCGGTAACACTCTGGCAGGGCTTTTTCACCCCGCCAAGCTCCGTCACTGTACTGTCGGCAGAAGAACGCATAGCAGGGCTGTCATATTTCCGCTGTCAAATGCTTGGGGACACCTCACACCTTCGAACACAGGATGAGCTTGTATCATACTACGGCGGTTTTGCCCCTCCTTTTCAGGGTTAAATTATTATCGTCTGAATCCTCGTTTGGTAATACACGATAATCGCCCGACTCCTTAAATTCCTCATAGGCCCTGTCATAAGCTGCCACAAGCTCCTTTCTGGCAGGGTCATCTTCTGGTATTCTTGTAACAGCATCTGTATATACCTCTTGTGCCTCCTCCTTGGAGTTGCAGCTTTTAAGGCGTTTTTCCAAAGCCTCCCGCTGAGCCTGAATCCTTGCCACCTTAAGGTAAGTCACGGGGTCATATCTTCTAAGATACTGCATCTCGTCCGGTGTCAGTTTCCTGCCGCTTTGTATCTTCGCATACAGCTCCTTGATAAAACGCTCCCTCTGAGCATCCGTCATTCCCGCTGTAGGGTCAAGATAATCCTCCATGGCTAAGCGCAACATCTCCGCCCTTGAATTATAAGACGGCTTTGGATTCATTTCTGCACTGCCGTCATCCGCCCTGTATTTCGAGAACAGATTGTCAAGCTTGTTTATACCATTTCCTGTATTGTTAAGCATCGCTTTTAAATTAATGTGTACTGTTTCGCTCATGGAAATCCTCCTATTTTCTGATGCATATATTTTCCTATACAGGTTAGGATGTCAAAACATGCGTATACAACCTTGCTATGCATACTGCGTTATATTTATGCACAGCAGTGACTTATGGGAGAAGCTTAGATGTTCTTGGAGCTCTGTTTTAGACTCAGCAAATTTCGACACGATGTCGAAATAGATGCAATGGAGCCATGGATGGCGACTTTGCACCAGTTGCGTGCAGTTGAAAAAAATATTCTCAGAGTTCCTAGAACATCTTAGCTTCGTACATCGGAACAATTGTGCATAAATATAACACAGTATGCATTCACAATATAAATCAGCATGTTTTGACGTCCTAATCCTATAAAGCAAAAAAACGGACAGCATAAATATATGCCATCCGTAGCTTTACTTTACATCCTTGCATCATATATATCGGATTTATTTTCTGTTAAATTACACACCCCCATCAATATTCCTTCTTTTTCATAATGGCAAGACTGCAGCCGATTGACGCCGCCATTATCACCACTGCCACAGCAACTATAATAAGCAGAATCACTGCGTATGGCATGTTGTTTAATTTACTGACAAAGCCATTTATACTGATATTTGTTTTTTCCATTACCTTATCCGCCAAAAAGAATATTGCAACAACGGCACCGCATAAGCCCACCATGGCAATCCGGCTCTTCTCCCCTCCGAATTTGAGCTGAAACGGTATGAATATGGATGCAATAATGGCAAATGCAGGTATTAGAGGAAACACCTCCATAAGCTCCTCGCCAAGCACCAATGGTACATTTCTAATGATATCAGCTATAAAGCAAAGTGCAACGGAAAAGCCCCAAGAGAGCACCCCGCCCATAATGCAGAACAGATATTTTTCATACACATATTCCTTATAATTAACCGGCAAGGTCATTAAAAATGCATAGCCATTGTCATTCTCATCATAGCTGATTGTACTAATCGTAAGAATGGTGCATAGAAAAGATAAATAGCTGATAACAAATGTGCTCTGCTGTGTAAAACAGAAAAACACAGCCAGAAACGCGAATAATAAAATCGCCTGTTTATTCTGTAAAATAAGCCTGATATCCTTCTGAAACAACCCGGCCATCACCTTTCACCTCCTGCATACATAAGAATCAAATCATCTATTCCGCCGCTCTCCACAACAATTCCCGGATAGTTCTCGACATAATACTGCTTCTCGTTGGTGAAGCATGAATACCCGAAGCGTTCCTTTTTCGTCTTAAGCAGATATTTCTTATCCAGCTTTCCGTATGTCGTTTCATCAACCTTAAGCACGGCATATTTGTCTAAAATCACATCCGTATCTTCATGAAGTATTACCTTGCCATCATGAATCAGATATATATCATCACACAGCCCCTCCAAATCCGTGGATATGTGAGAGGTAATCAGTATGGAGCTGTGCTCATTCTTGTCAAGGTACTCCCTCAGCATATCCAGAATATTATGTCTTGCCTCAACATCAAGCCCCGCCGTCGGCTCATCGAGAACCAGAAGCTTAGCCTTGTGGCTCAGTGCCACAAGAACCCGCAGTTTTGCCTTCATACCGGTTGAAAAATCCTTCAGTTTTTTGTCCTGAGGTATATGAAGCCTTTCACATTCAGCCATAAACTGCCCCTCGTCGAACTCCGAGTACATACTCCTCAGAATTTTCGTTACATCCTTTACATTCAGATAACCGCTAAAACCCGAATCAGACAGTGCTACCCCAAGCTTCTCCTTGTCTTTCCTTTCAAGACTGCCCGGTGCCTTGCCAAGAACCGTTATACTCCCTTCATCGGGTCTTACAAGGCCTAATATCAGCTTAATTGTCGTGCTCTTGCCTGCTCCGTTCTTTCCCACAAGCCCCGTTATATATCCGTCCGGGACTTCCATGGAAATGTCAAGATTAAAATCTCCATATCTTTTCACAAGCTTACTTGCCGAAATCATATTACTCCTCCAAAATAATTGTCAACAGTTCCAATATCTCTTCTTTACTCATCCCTACGTTCTT
>CAMAKT010000130.1 GCA_945836135.1 uncultured Clostridia bacterium
GACACTTGATTCATGTACGGTAATATTTGCGAAGCAAGAGGGTATCAGAAATGAGCTTGGGGGGAAATATATGAAAGAACATTTATTTACTTTTTTAAAAAACTACAAAAAAGCATTTATGCCTGCTAAAAATTACCTGAAGCATGAGAATACGGTTGTGAGTGAGATTGTTAATGAAAAGCTTGCGGAGGTGAACTGTCGGAGAATTGTTGCAGTCAGTCCGATTCTCTTTGTACTTTATTTGATTAACATTATCCTTCTTCTGCTGCGAAGAAATTCTGAGTATTTTATGGCATCCGTGTTTTTAACCGTAATATTGGCTGTATTTACACTGGTGATGGATGCTGCAATATGCTGGATTATGTATTTTAATAAAATTGACAATTCAAAGGAGATATGGAAATTCAAGATTTTTTACCGCGTATTCTACCCGTTATGGTATGTGGGTATGGCGATAATTTCCTTTATTCAGATAGAGAACGGGTATATGGGAGTATTCCTGATTATTACCTGCCTGATTGCCAATCTTCTTCCGTTGTATAATCTCAAGGAGTTTCTGGTGAACCTTATCCTTGGTATTCTGGTTATAACCGGGCTTGTCTGGAGCAGATCTGATGAAGGTCTGCTTGTAAGCAAAAGAATGGAGATTGCCTGTTTTGTTGCGATGCAGGTGATAGGTTATCTGGCACAGCGTATGCAGCTTATGCTGTGGATGTCCCGTGAATACCTTTATATGGAGGCCTTTGTTGACCCTCTTACAGAGCTTCTCAACCGACGTGGCGGAAATGCAGTGCTTGCCGAAGAGGTTAGGAAGCTCAAGACGGATAGTGAAATCGGAATAATCATGTTTGATATTGATTATTTCAAAAAGTATAACGATACCTTCGGACATGCGGCGGGAGACGGCTGCCTCAAGATGGTGGGGCAGACCATAAGGGAGACACTGCAGCATCGTACGAGATTGTTAATCCGTCATGGCGGTGAGGAGTTTACTGCAATTATTTTTGATACAAATGAAACTGAGCTTAAGGAACTGGCAGAGAAGCTTAGGTGTGCAGTGTATGAAAAGCGGCTGGAGGCCCCTGTAAAGGATGTAGCGGATTATGTAACGGTAAGTATAGGAACATCAATGAAAAAATTGAACAGCGAAAATACACAATATGAGGATTTGTTGAAGGAAGCCGATGAGGCACTGTATGAGGCAAAGAGAGCGGGACGCAATCGTGTAGCTTATGCCGGTTAGCAAAAAAGGAGGTCAATATGCTTTGTATAAAAAACGGAACAATATACGATGCAGTTGAAAGGGAACCCTATATAGGAACTATTATAGTGGAGAATGATAAGATTTCGGCAATACTTAAAGATGAAGACAGGGATGGAGAAGCTTTACGCAAGATACTAGCTACATATGAGAAGCCGGATTCGGGAGAGCTGAATGTTATTATAGATGCATCAGGTATGAATGTATATCCGGGACTGGTGGATGCACATAGTCATCTGGGCCTTGACGGGTATGCAGTGGGCTTTGAAGGGCAGGATTACAATGAGATGAATGATATTCTTACCCCGCAGCTTAGGGCTATAGACGGGTTCTATCCACAGGATGAGACGGTGAAGCTGGCAAGAGAAGGTGGCGTTACCTGTGTGGGGACGGGACCGGGAAGCTCTAACGTACTAGGGGGGATGTTCATGGCAGTCAAGACCTTCGGACATCGTGTCGATGACATGGTTGTAAAATTTCCTGTAGCGATGAAATGCGCTTTCGGCGAAAATCCGAAGAAATGCTATAAGGATAAGGGTAATTATTCGAGAATGACGACTGCTTTCAAGCTTCGGGATATGCTTAAGCGCACGCTGGAGTATGACAAAAAAATCAAAAGCGCAGGTGATGATGAGAGTAAGCTTCCGCAATATGATGCCAAGCTGGATGCACTTGTACCTGTAGTCAGAGGGGAACTTCCGCTTAAGGCACATGCACACCGGGTTGATGATATCTATACTGCAATACGAATCGCTAGGGAATTCGGAGTAGGGCTTACGATAGAACACTGCACGGATGGCCATCTGATTGCGGAAGATTTAGCCAAGGAGGGTTATCCGGTGGCGGTTGGGCCATCCTTTGGACATGCGACTAAGTACGAGCTTAGAAATAAGTCCTTTGCAACGCCGGGAATACTTGCGAAGGCAGGTTGTCAGGTATCCATTATCACCGATGCTCCGGTTATTCCGCAGCAGTACCTTGCACTCTGCGCAGGACTTGCGGTAAAATCGGGAATGGATGAGTTCGAAGCACTGAAGTCGATTACAATTAATCCTGCCAGACATCTGACCATAGATGAGCGTGTCGGAAGTATCGAAAGAGGCAAGGACGCTGATTTTGCCATAAGCAGGGGTAATATTATGAATTCGGAATCACAACTTAAGTACACAATTATTAACGGCAGGATTGTATACGAAGCAGAAAAAACTAATTAGAGCAGGGAGGAACAAATGAAGATAACATGTGAGAACTGTCATAAGAAATTTGACAATGAAAAGTATTATGGAATATGTCCGAAATGCGGTGCTTTCAACAGACTTCATGTCTCAGAAGAAGAGCACATGAGCTATCATAATATGTATGATGGCAGCGATACACATTCTGAATATGAGAAACATGAAAAGTTTCATGAAATGTACGATAACACCACTGCGCACACTAAGGTGAGTACAGGGGCGTATGACGAGAACGGAAAGAAAGTATCAAAAACAGGTCAGAAAAAAGGAAGAGTATTCAGTATTGCATTTATCATTTTCTGGTTTTTGTTTTTTGGGTTCATCATGAATTTTATAAGCGGAATAATTCATTTTTTTTATAATTTCAATCGCTGGTAAAAAAAATGTTGACAAAATACATGGCATGATATATAATATCTTATGTTGCGAAGATAGAAGAACGCAATGGTGAGTGCGTGTAGCTCAGCTGGATAGAGCGACTGGCTACGGACCAGTAGGTCGTGGGTTCGAATCCTGTCACGCACACTGGATACGGAAAGGAAGTCTTGTATAGTATAGGACTTCCTTTTTTGCTGTACAGAGTATCTAAAAATGCGAAAATAGGCAAAATGAAAAAGAAGTGGGGGAGCCACTTCTTTTTCGATGAGGGGAGTATAAATAATTAATAAGGGGTTATACATAAAGTACTCACGTACCTTACGAAATACATTATAAATGACATCATTAAAAAATGCAACACTTTTTTGAAAAAAAAGTCGAATTATAGTGGAAAAAAATAGCTTAGAAATCAATTTGACAATAGAGAAGCATAGGGCTACAATTATAACAATAACCCAAGCGCATAAATAAGGTAAATCAAGAAATGGAGAACGGGATGAAGACTTTTCCGATTGTTGTGCCGTGTCATTTTGGACTTGAGGCAGTGTTAAAGAGAGAGATTATTGACTTAGGATATGACATTGAACGTGTTGAGGACGGAAGAATTACTTTTATCGGGGATGCGGAGGCGGTATGCAGAGCCAATGTATTCCTTAGAACAGCGGAACGAGTAATGATTTGTGCCGGACGCTTCAAGGCATATACCTTTGATGAATTGTTTGAAGGAATCAAGGCTATTGAATGGGAACAGTGGATTCCGAAGAATGGTAAATTCTGGGTTACCAAGGCAACAACGGTTAACAGCAAGCTGTTCAGCTCGTCGGACATACAATCAATTGTGAAGAAAGCTATGGTTGAAAGGCTCAAATCGTACTATAACGTGAACTGGTTTGAGGAGAGTGGAAGGGAGTATCCTGTTCGTATTTTTAACTATAAGGATGAAGTGACGGTGTGCATTGACAGCTCCGGCGATTCACTGCACAAGAGAGGTTACAGACCGGCAGCAGGAAAAGCACCGATTTCCGAGACGCTGGCGGCAGCGCTCATCATGCTGTCACCATGGAAGAAAGACAGAATCCTAGTTGACCCGTTTTGCGGAAGTGGTACAATACCTATCGAAGCTGCAATGATGGCGGCTAATATTGCACCGGGAATGAATCGCAGCTTCACGGGAGAAGGCTGGGAAAATATAATCAAACGTTCATTATGGTATGATTGTATTGATGAGGCGAATGATCTGGTTGATACCTCGGTGGAGACGGACATTCAGGGGTATGATATTGACAGGGATGTCTTAAAAACCGCTCGCAAGAATGCGGATAATGCAGGGGTGTCGGAGCTGATACATTTTCAGGAGCGCCCGGTGAGCGAGTTAAGACATCCGAAGAAATATGGTTTTATTATCACCAATCCTCCCTATGGTGAGAGGTTGGAGGATAAGGAAACGCTTCCGGCAATATACAGCGATTTCGGAAGGCAGTTTGCGCAGCTTGACTCTTGGTCGGCTTTTATGATTACATCTTATACGGAAGCGGAGCGCTATTTTGGAAGAAAGGCCGATGCGAACCGCAAGATATATAACGGAATGCTCAAGACATATTATTATCAGTTCTTGGGGCCGAAGCCGCCAAGACAGGGAAAGCAGGAAAAGAATTGAGAAAAGCAGTAAAAGGCTATTTGTTTGCAGCATTATTTATTTTTGTATGCTGTTTATGGGTATTTAGGGAGAATTACATACCTCAGGCGGTCAAGGCAGGTACAGTCTCTCTGTCAAGAGATGATCAGTGGGATTCAATCATTTCCTCGAATATTAATTCAAAGGGAATTAAGGTACAGATTGACGGCAAAAGTGTCTCAGTAAAGTCGAAAGACATATGGTATGACGAGAAAATGAATATGTATATTGCGGCGGATGTGCTGACCGACTGGTTTTCATGTGCTGCCAGTTACTACAGTTCGAATCACCTCATTTTAGAGAAATTCAATTCGAGGCTTGTCCTGACGGCAGGGCAGAAGACCATGATGCTGGATGACCAGAGTGTTGAAATGCCGGCCGGAATGCTGCTTGATGAAGGAAGAGTTTTTATTCCGGTGGAAGCGGTCAAGATGGGGTTGTATTATGACTGTACTTGGGATGTGGGGAACAATACAGCTTCTTTTGCCAGCACCAAACCCGATGAGAAGATATTTCCATATAGCTATGATTACAGAGCAGAGGGAAGAATGCCTGAGATTAAGAATCAGAGTACCTTCGGAACATGCTGGGCATTTGCCTCACTTATGGCGCTTGAGACAACTCTGGCTCCTGAGCTGCGTATAGATTTTTCCGAGGATCATATGTCAATTAACAACAATTTCAGCATGACGCAGAATGATGGGGGGGAATACACCATGGCTATAGCATATTTGGCTTCATGGACGGGGCCGGTGCTTGAGGAAGATGACCCTTACGGGGATGGGTATTCACCGGATGACCTGGAGGCGGTGGTACATGTTCAGGAAGCTCAGATTCTGGAGAGTAAGAACTATGACAGCATCAAGAAAGCGGTATTCCTGTACGGAGGCGTTCAAAGCTCAATTTATATGGAGATGCCTGATGCAGACAGCAGTTCGATGTACTATGATGATAGAAATTATTCCTATTGCTATATCGGACCTGAAAAGCCAAATCATGACATTGTGATTATTGGGTGGGATGACACTTACCCGGCATCGAATTTTACCATGGAACCTGAGGGTGACGGAGCGTTTATCTGTGCAAACAGCTGGGGAGAGGAATTTGGAGACAGAGGTGTATTTTATATATCATATTATGACAGTAATATAGGCGTTCATAACGTGATATATACGGGTATTGAAGCTACGGATAATTATGACAATATATATCAGACCGATTTGTGCGGCTGGGTAGGGCAGATTGGATATGACAGGGACTATGCATACTTTGCCAATGTATATACTGCAGGCGGTAATGAGAGCCTTGAAGCTGTTGCCTTTTATGCACTTGCACCGGATACCTCTTATGAGATATATCTGGTTGAAGATTTTGAAGGGGAGGCTTCGTTTAATAAACGCAGGATGTTGACTTCGGGGTCATTTACCAACGCCGGTTATTATACGGTGGATGTGCCGGAGGGGATTATCTTGGAGTGCGGAGTAAGATATGCGGTTGTAGTGTATATACAGACACCTAATACAAAAAGACCGGTAGCTGTAGAGTACCGTGGTGATGTCTCAACTGCATCAGTCATTCTTGATGATGGCGAGGGCTATATAAGCCCACATGGTGATATCTGGATAAGAACCGAGGACACAAAACAGTGCAATGTTTGTCTTAAAATGTTCACAAATACAATAGAAAGTGAATAAAACATGGAGGAGTAAAATGCGTTTGATATTTGCAACAACCAATGAAGGAAAAATGAAAGAAATCCGTATGATTATGGCTGATCTGGGGATAGAAGTTCTTTCTATGAAGGAAGCCGGACTAGAAGCTGATATTGTCGAGGACGGACAGTCATTCGAGGAGAATGCCGTAATAAAAGCCAAGGCTATTGCGGCTCTGTGTGATGATATTGTTCTGGCTGATGATTCGGGACTGGAGGTGGATTACCTGAATAAGGAACCGGGCATATATTCAGCCCGATACATGGGAGAGACTACACCTTACAGTGTCAAGAATCAGAATATTATTGAGCGCCTTAACGGCGTGGAGCAGTGTAAACGCACGGCAAGATTTGTCTGCGTCATAGCTGCGGTATTCCCTGACGGTTCTGTCAGGACTACAAGAGGAACAATAGAGGGGATTATAGCCGAGCATCCTATTGGGGAAAATGGCTTCGGTTATGACCCGATTGTATATGTTCCTGAGTTCGGCAAGACAACTGCACAGCTTTCATCTGAGGAGAAGAATAAGGTAAGCCACAGGGGAAAGGCGCTTGAGCTTATGAAAGAGCAGATAAGGCAGTATCTTAATATGTAATCTACGAAATACTGCATGAGTGTGGTTTAAGAGGTTGTGGAGTGGGATTAAAATGAAGATTCTGGTAGTCAGCGATACACATGGTTACAATACCAATTTATTCGAGCTTCTTGATAAAATACGTCCGATAGACATGCTTATCCATTGTGGGGACAGCGAAGGTTTAGCGGACTATATTGAAGAATTCACTCATTGTCCGGTTGTGATGGTGCGGGGGAATTGTGATTACTTCTGCCTGTCGCGTTCGGATGAATTGCTGAATGTGGCAGGGCACAGAATATTTGTCACCCATGGACATCACTACGGCGTCAAATCGGGGCTTTCCGGATTGTTTGATAAGGCAAAGGAAGAGGGAGCGGATATAGTACTGTACGGTCACAGCCATATTCCCGACTTGTGTCAATTATATGGCATAACCGCCATGAATCCGGGCAGCCTGTCATTGCCACGGCAGCCCGGAAGAAAATGTACTTATGGTATTATAGAGATTAATGAGGACGGTAAGGCATACTGCTCATTGAATACACTTTGATACTGAAGGAGAGATGAGCTGTTATTAAGTGTAACAGTTCAGTAGCGCCATTCGTAGAGTCATTTAAATGTAACAGTTCAGCCACACCATTCGCAAAGTTGCACCTAAATAAAAAAAATTAAAAAAAGGTGTTGACATTACCACCCCGTTATAATATAATAACACTTGCGTCGGGAAACGAAGCAAAAGTTGAATAAGTTTTTTAAGTACAACGGGGTGTGGCTCAGCTTGGCTAGAGCGCCTGATTTGGGATCAGGAGGTCGCAGGTTCGAATCCTGTCACCCCGACTGTATGCGGGTGTAGTTCAATGGTAGAACACTAGCCTTCCAAGCTAGATACGTGGGTTCGATTCCCATCACCCGCTTTT
>CAMAKT010000131.1 GCA_945836135.1 uncultured Clostridia bacterium
CAACAATCACCATCTTCGGTGCGGTAGGTCACTGGAATTCCTTTACGGATTCATTGATTTATATGCAGAACAGCCCTAAGCTGTACACACTGCAGCACAGGCTGTATGTATATCTGAATTCGTCAAGTAACCTTGACAGCATTATGAGTAACAGTACCGCAGCAAGTGCGGCAATGCAGCAGCAGATGAATATGAAGGTTATCAAGTACACAGTTTCAATGGTAACAATTATTCCTATTCTTCTTGTATATCCATTTATGCAGAAGTATTTTGAAAAGGGTATTATGTTGGGAGCAGTAAAGGGTTAAAGATAATTAGAAAAAATAAAGGAGGACAAAAAATTGAGAATCAAAAAGTTTTTAAAGAAAGTTACAGCAGTTACTCTCTCGGCAGCCATGGTATTGTCCATGAGTGCATGCTCAAAGAGTAATTCAGCAGGTAAGAAGCAGGATCCAATTACCCTTACAGTATTCAGCCAGTTGGCCAATTACAATGGTGAGCAGGTAGGCTGGTTCGCCAAGGAGATGCTTGATCGTTTCAATGTTAAGCTCAACATTATTCCTGAGTCCGATGGTACATTTGATACCAGAATGGAGTCCGGCAACTTGGGAGATATCGTTGTATTCGGAAGTGCCGGCAAAGAGTATAAGGCTGCTGTGGCAGCAGGTGCACTTCTTGACTGGAACGAAGATGATATTCTGAAAGAGTATGGTCCGTATATTACAGAGCATATGCAGGCTGCCCTGGAGAAGAACGCAGCAATCAATTCAGACGGTCTTGTACATGGTATTGGTCACGGTATTGCTTCAAGCAGTGATGACCATCAGGATTTCTTCTATACATGGGATTTACGTTGGGATTTATATAAGGAATTAGGTTATCCTGAGGTTAAGACCCTTGACGACCTTGCAAATATGTTAGAGGAAATGCAGAAGATATGTCCTACCGATGACAAGGGCAACAAGACTTACGGTGTATCCCTGTGGCCTGACTGGGACGGCAACATGGTAATGTATGTTAAGGCTATGGCAACAGCATGGTACGGATATGACGAGCTTCATTTAGGACTTTATGATAGTGATACGGGCGAGTTCCACGGAGCACTGGAAGAGAACGGACCATATCTTGAGATGCTAAAGTTCTTCAACACACTGTATCAGAAAGGTCTTCTTGACCCTGACTCAATGACACAGACATATCAGGAAATGATTGATAAGGTATTAAATGGTGGTGTATTCTTCTCGATTTTCAACTATTCAGGATCTCTTGGTTACAATACCGAGGACCATATGGCAGCCAACAAGATGATGCTTACAATGAAGCCGGAAGATGCTTCTCCTATTACTTATGGTATGGATACTGCCGGAGGCAACAGAATCTGGGCAATAGGAGCTAAGACAGAGTACCCTGAGTTATGTATGGAGATTATCAATTGGTTATGCACACCTGAAGGCAGAATGGTATCCGAGTACGGCCCGGAGGGGCTCACATGGTACTATGATGAGGAAAAGAACACACATTTTACAGAATTAGGTGCTTCTGCAATTCGTGATGTAAATACAGTTTTATCTGAGGAGTTGGGCAACTTCGGTGACGGACGTCAGCAGATTAACAATATTACATGGTCTCTGGATGCAAGTAATCCGGATTCAAATGGTGAGACATATAACTGGCAGAACTGGAAGAGTAATCTTACCGGAGCTTCCTGTGATATTGAGCAGGATTGGATGGATTATACAGGAGCCTCTACAATTCAGGAGTACTTAAACAGCAAGAAGTATGTTGTTGCACCTGCCACAACATATACGGACGGTGAGAAGTCCGATGAGCTTGAGGTCACATGGAATCAGGTAACAGATTGTATCGTAAAGGGAAGCTGGAATGCAATCTACGCTTCCACAGATGCAGAGTTTGAGTCAATTGTATCCAAGATGATTTCAGATGCTTATGAGTATGGCTATGAGACCTGCCTTGAGTGGAACGAGAACGAAGCTGCAATCCGTCATCAGCTTGAGGAAGAGGTACGTTCCAAGGACGCTAACTAATCGAACATATACAATTGTATAAGAAAGAGGCTGTTCCATATTCTATGTGAACAGCTTCTTTTGGATGATAAGGAGAATTTATTAATGAAATTATTCAGTGTGGACAGCCCATTATACAGGTTCATCACAACATTCTGGGAGATAGTAAAGCTGAACTTTTTCTGGCTGTTATTCTCATTGCCGATTGTAACTATCGGAGCTTCCACAACGGCGGCATTTTCGGTGGGACTGAAGATGGCAGAAAATCATGAGGGATATATATTTAAGGCATTTTGGAAGGCATTTAAGGAGAACTGGAAAAAGGCAGTTCCGGTTGGACTGCTTAACCTTCTGATTGCATACGCTGCTTACCTTGATTTTGAGCTTTTTGAGAAGGTTGAAGGCAATCCGTTTATATGTCTTGTCATGGGAATACTGGCTATCGTTATAAGCGTAACCGGATTTATTTATGCATATCCGCTGCTTGCGAGGTATGAGAATTCCATTGCAGGCACAATTAAGAACTCCTTTGAGATATATACCAGATATATCGGACGTTCGATTGCATTGACTGTGATTGTTGCTTTAGAGCTGGCTGTGATGCTCTGGAACATGACAACAGTATACTTTGCAATACTGATTGGTCCGGCATGCGTTATATATACCATAAGTGCAGGTGCGCTGTATATTTTCAGAGATATTGAAAGAAAGGAAAAGGAAGGATAAAAAGTAAAACCTGCAATGGCAGGGCGTTTCCTTGACAAAGGCATTGCTTGTATTTTATAATTATTAATATATAAGGCTGCTGTGCGGCTTTGTTCAGTGAGTTTTAATTATGAAATGGGCGGGTACACATCATGGAAACAGTTCTTATTGCTGATGATGAAAAGAATATAAGAGAAGGAATTAAATGTATTATAGACTGGGAGGCATTGGGCTTTACAGTTTGCGGAGAGGCCGGCAACGGAGAGGAGGCCTTGAAGCAGATTATGGCTCTGCGTCCCGGTCTTGTTCTTTTGGATATCAAGATGCCGAAGCTCTCAGGGCTTGAGGTTGTGGAGAATGCCAGAGAGCAGGGATATAACGGTAAGTTTCTTATCCTCAGCGGATTTTCCGATTTTAAGTATGCGCAGACGGCAATAAGGCTTGGCGTTGACAACTATATTACCAAGCCTATTGACGAGGATGAACTGACCGAGGCAGTCAGGCGCATCGGAGAGGAAATAAAGACGGCGAAGGAAAATGAGTCCCACAAGGAGCACTACAAGAAGAAAGCAAGAAAGGAAATACTCCATGATTTGGTGATGAACCGTATCGACAAGTCGGTGTTTTCACCTGGGGAGATGAATCTTGTATCAAGCGTGTATCAGGTTGTGCTGTATGAGAATTTCGATATCAATGAAGGCGAGAACATGCCTTACCAGTTCTCGGAGCTTCTTAAGGTAACCAATAACGGAAGCCAGACCTTTGAGCATTTTATGGTGGAGAACTATAATGTTATCATTCTTAAGGGAAGCTTTGCGATGGAGAAGTTTGAACGATTTCTTGAGCATTACGAGAGTACGCCGCCTCAGAAGGGCAGCCCGATGGACTCACTGTTCATAGCATTCGGATGCCCGGTTAAGGATTTGTTTGATATACATATATCGTACTCTGAGGCTTATACGCTTATTAAGAGACGTTTCTTCTGTACACAGGGACAACATACCTTGGGCTATGAGGAATTGCCAAAGATGAAGGAGGTTTCGGAAAGCCTTGACAACAGCAGAATCTCAGAATACTGTGCACAGATTACCGATTATCTGCAGACCTTTTCAAGACGTAAGGTGGCAGAGGTGCTGTACAGCCTTGAGGAGTATCTGTACAATGTCAACACCTCCATCGATTCCGTTAAGCTGTTTCTGACTGATTTATTTTTGCAGATTAAGGAAAATATCAACCGCATATACAGCAACAACTCATTCTCATTTCCGCCTAATTCTGAGATTATAGAATATATATCGGAACGGCGGTATATGTATGAGATAATAGAGTATATCTCAAAGCAGCTTGATGTCATTATGAACAGCATGGGAAGTTCCTCCAGAGAAAGCGTACTTGACGATGTTCTGCATTATATTGACCATAATTATGCAACCAATATCAAGCTTGAGATTATTGCGGCACTCTTTGGCTACAACAGTGCGTATCTCGGAAAGATATTCAACAAGACTGTGGGCGAGAGCTTCAACTCATATGTTGACCAGATACGAATCAATCATGCCATAGAGCTGCTCAAGGACAATAAGCTCAAGGTATATGAGATTGCGGAGCGTGTTGGTTACAAGAATGTGGACTATTTCCATAAGAAATTCAAGAAATATGTGGGCGTAAGCCCTGCGGAGTACCGCAATAAGAAGAACGAAGAATAAATGCATTCAAAAAAAGCAGTACATATCAAAAAGGCGCGATATTTATCTATCGCGCTTTTTTTAGGTTCAGAGCAAGCTCGTATGGAATCCTCAGACTGCCGTGCCCTGTTCCAAGCATAATGTCAGGCTTGTTCGCTCCGTGAAAATCACTTCCGCCGGAGATTAGAAGGCCGCATTCTGCAGCGATACGGCGTATGGTTCGCTCGTCGCAGTTTCTGTAGGTGGAGTAGATGCCCTCGATTCCTGCCAGACCATGACGCTTAAGATACCTGCACAATATGGAAAGCTCATTGTCGGACATACCATAGAGGATGGGATGCGCAAGGACGGCTACTCCGCCGACTGAACGGATAAGCTCCACAGCTTCGGCAGGGTCAGGCATCTGTCTCTCAATATAGAAGGGTCTGCCGTCTCCTAAATATCTGTCGAAGGCTTCGGAAGTACTTTTTACATATCCCTTCATAAGCATGAAGCGGGCAAAATGAGCTCGTGTAAGAACTGTGTTTTCTCCGAAAAGCTCCCATAGCTCTGATAGTGTCACAGGAAAACCGGCTTCATTCATTAGCCGTATAAGCTTTTCGTTGCGCCTGTCACGCCTGTCCCGGAAGGAGGCAATCTGCGAGAGAAAATATTCGTCTTCATAATCTATATACAGACCTACAATATGGATTTCCTTGTTGATAATATTTTTGCTGCTGTATTTGGTGCTTATTTCTATGCCGGGGATTACCTCAACACCTGCTTCTTGTCCGTACTGAACGGCTTCACTGACACCTGCCACAGTATCATGGTCAGTAAGAGCAAAAGCTTTAAGTCCCATCTGTCTTGCCTTGGTCACAAGCTCCTCTGGGGTAAAGGTTCCGTCAGAGGCGGTAGAATGTACATGCAAATCGGTTAATTCCATGTTTCGTGTTCCTTTCGTGATGTTAATTAATTATCAGGAATAGTCGAGGTGTCAAAACATGCTTCTACAACCCTGCTGTGCATATTGTGTTATATTTATGCGTGGCTGTGACTTATGGGAGAAGCTTAGATGTTCTTGGAACTCTGTCCCAGCCTCAGTAAATTTCGACAGGATGTCGAAATAGATGCAACGGAGCCATGGAGGGCGACTTTGCATCGGTTGCGTACGATTGAAATATAAATATACAGAGTTACTAGAACATCTTAGCTTCGTACATCGGAACTGACATGCATAAATATAACACAATATGCACTCACAACGTAAATCAGCATGTTGTGGCACCCTGCCCAATAATTAATTATAGCACTTTTTTCTTCTTTTGTAATATTCCCCTTGAAAAATTCCTATTTTTATATAAAATATATACTAAGTATGCCTATGTATATTTTACATTGGGCTTTGGAAAGGATTGAAAAATATGATTTGTGCAAATAATGTGACATTGAGAATCGGCAAGAAAGCTCTTTTTGAGGATGTTAATATCAAGTTCACACCGGGTAACTGCTATGGCCTTATCGGTGCAAATGGTGCAGGAAAATCTACATTCCTTAAGATTTTATCAGGACAGCTTGAACCGTCGAAGGGTGATGTGACCATATCGCCGGGCGAGAGACTGTCATTTCTTGAGCAGGATCACTTCAAATATGATTCTTATGCAGTGCTTGATACCGTTATTATGGGTAATGAGAGACTGTATCAGATTATGAAGGAGAAGGACGCCATCTATGCCAAGGAAGATTTCACCGAGGAGGATGGAATAAAGGCAAGTGAGCTGGAGGGTGAATTTGCCACCATGAACGGCTGGGAGGCAGAGAGTGATGCTGCCACACTTCTTAACGGTCTTGGAATTGGTACAGAGCTCCATTACAAGATGATGAGCGAGCTTAACGGCAGTGAGAAGGTGAAGGTACTTCTTGCCAAGGCGCTTTTCGGTAATCCGGATATACTTCTTCTGGATGAGCCTACCAACCATCTTGACCTTGATGCCATTGCTTGGCTTGAGGAGTTTTTGATTAATTTTGAGAATACGGTTATCGTGGTATCCCATGACCGTTATTTCCTCAATAAGGTATGTACTCAGATTGCCGACATCGATTATGCAAAGATTCAGCTCTATGCAGGTAACTATGATTTCTGGTACGAGTCCAGCCAGCTCATGGTTAAGCAGATGAAGGAGGCTAACAAGAAGAAAGAGGAGAAGATTAAGGAACTGCAGGAATTCATCCAGCGTTTCTCTGCCAATGCTTCCAAGTCCAAGCAGGCTACCTCCCGTAAGAGAGCACTTGAGAAGATTGAGCTTGATGATATCAGACCATCCAGCAGAAAATATCCTTACATTGATTTCCGTCCTGCAAGGGAGATTGGTAATGAGGTACTTACGGTCACTAATCTCTCCAAGACTGTTGACGGAATAAAGGTACTTGACAATATATCCTTTATCATGGGCAGGGAGGATAAGATTGCCCTTGTGGGAAGCGATGAACTTGCCAAGACCACATTGTTCAAGATTCTTGCAGGGGAGCTTGAACCGGACGAGGGAAGCTATAAGTGGGGTATTACAACCAGCACGGCATATTTCCCGAAGGACAATACTAAGGACTTCGACTGTGATGATACAATTGTTGAATGGCTTATGCAGTTCTCCCCGGAGAAGGATGTGACATATGTCCGCGGATTCCTCGGAAGAATGCTTTTTGCGGGAGATGACGGCGTTAAGAAGGTGAAGGTACTATCCGGTGGTGAGAAGGTCAGGGTAATGCTTTCTAAGATGATGATTATGGGCTCCAATGTCCTTTTGCTTGACCAGCCGACCAACCATCTTGACATGGAGTCAATCACAGCACTTAACAACGGACTTATCAAGTTCCCGGGTGCCATGATTTTTGCATCCCATGACCATCAGTTTGTGCAGACAACGGCTAACCGTATTATGGAATTTGTTGGTGGTAAGCTCATTGATAAGATTACAACCTATGATGAGTATCTTGAGAGCGATGAGATGGCTCGTAAGAGACAGGGCTTTGTGGCACTTACGGATGAGCAGCTTGCAGAGAATGAAAGCAATTAACTAATATATATTCATATAAAAGGAGCTGACGGAAGGTGCAAGGTTGCACTGCCTGTCAGCTTTTTTTGTTAAGCTCTTTTATGATATCCTCCATGCGTTTTTTGTCCAGCCTGTAATACTGCATTGCGATTAAAGAGATGACCCAGCCTGCAATCGGCGTCACGCAGTAGAAAAATATAGTGCTCCAAAGTATCAGAGGTGTCTTGGCATCGCCCACCTGTGGAAAGGCATTGCCGAAGCCGATTATGCTTAACACGA
>CAMAKT010000132.1 GCA_945836135.1 uncultured Clostridia bacterium
AACAGAAGGATTTTCTAAAAAATCAGACTTTCTACGGAAATGAGATTGTATCTGCGCTTTATAAGGCATTTCTGCATAATCAGATTATTTTTGCATTTAAGGAAACAATGCACAATGCAGCATATGTGGCAGATGAGCATATTTACCCGTCAAGCGACGTTAACAGAATGATTTCCGATATATCAGCAATACTGGCAGATAAGAAGCTGGCTGAGGAACATCTTAAGATGCAGCATGAGGCAGGTTTGGCAGAAACAAAAGAGAAATATATGCATATCAAGTAAGTATATATTGGAGGCGCTCGCACACAGACGGGCTGTAATAATGCCAAGGAAAGCAAATAAGGATATATATTATGGGACTTTTTAAAAGTAAATATGAGCGTGAGCTTGATGCGCTCATTGAAAGAATAGACATGAACATGTCGAACAATTACAAGGATAATGCACAGGCCGACTTCCGGGAATTTGAGGCAGCATTGAATCGTTTTATTGAAGAAGGTGTACTGAAGGGAAAAACACGTTCTTTTTATGAGGGTCGGCTTGAAACATATAAGAGCAGGCTGGCAGGATATACACATAAGGACCAGAAACCTTGCTGGTAAAAAATATAACAGAACCTGTGTAGGAGATTGAAGTGAAAGAAGCACAATACAGAATAAGGGCACATCATGGTATGTGCCTGGCATTTTTCAAAGGGAAAGGTTATAGCAACGAGTTCTCCATTCATATGGGAGATATGAAGGAGAAGCTTGAGAAGAATCCAATTGTCAGTATTATAGGCAACACCGATATTATATGCAAGGCTTGCCCGAATAATGAGCGGGGAACCTGCATAACCGCAGAGAAGGTGGCGGAATACGACCGTCAGGTGCTCTTAAGATGCAATCTGTCGGAAGGTGATGTTATGCATTATCTCGATTTTGCAAAGCTGGTAAATGACAATATACTGCTGCCCGAAAAAAGGGAAGAAATATGCGGTGACTGCTGCTGGAATGAGCTATGCCATTGATAGGAACGGCTACAATTTATGTAAACAGTTCAGTTCGCGCCATTCGCAAAGGTTATTATAAATTCTATCAATTATGTTAGAATTGTTGACTAAGCGTATATTTGATGTATAATACAGACATACAAATAAGAATTCAAAGGATATATGGAGGTATAATTATGAAGAAGTGGAATGCACCTGAGATTGCAGAGCTTAATATTACAGAGACAGCGAATGGACTTTTTGATTCAAATTATGAGACTGTTATTATTCTTAACGATAGCAAGAAGCCTGTAAAGCCGGATGATGGTAATGGCAATAGCATTAACAATGGCAATGATGTTAATGCACTGTCATAAGTAATGTAATTTAAGACCCTTGTCAATATATTTGACAAGGGCTTTTTCTTTGTTGTATAGTTTTTATAGATTCTTTGTATGACAGGCAGGGGGAATTATTGTGAGCGGAATATTTGGTTTGATGGTAAACGATTGCAGAAAGGCTTCTGTAGATACGGACGTAAGGGAAATGAGATTGTGGAACCTTGCCTACGGAAGGGAAGGGGAGGAAGTGCTTGACAATGAGGAGGTTGTTCTTGGCTGCTGTCTTGAGAAGCTGTCTGATAAGGCGGTACGTAGTACTCCGGTTATTAAGGAGGAGGATGTCTATGCGGTTGTGGATGCACTCTTGTATAACCATGATGAGCTGGAGGAAAAATGTGGGATTAATGGGGAGATATCCGATGAAGAACTGATTCTGAAGACCGTGAGTAAATACGGGATGAATTCCCTTAAGGAGATTAACGGAGATTTTAGCGGAGCATTGTATGACACAAAAAGCAGGACGCTTACCCTTTTCCGCGACCATATGGGGGTAAGACCGCTGTTTTATTATGTCAGTGACGATTTCGTAGCCTTTTCTTCGGATATCAGAGGCCTTATTGCACTGAGTGGGGTGGATGCTTCAATAAATGAAGAGTGGGTATATCGTGCAGTTGCGGGATACTCTAGCATTAGCCGTACCAATACGGAGTATAAGAATATATTCTGTGTGAAGCCGGGTTCATATATGACATTTTACTTTGATAATGGTATAAAAAAAGAGGAAAATGTATACTGGGAACCGGGGTGCCGAAAAATTAGGTTTAAGACCTTTGATGAATACAAGAATAAACTGAGAGAACTGGTGACGGATTCGGTTAAGAGAAGACTGGATGCTGTGTCGGGGACAGTTGGAGCGGAGTTGTCCGGAGGCTTGGATTCGGGAGTAATTGACATCCTCATACATCGCTTGGGGAGGGAGTGTGTATACTTTTCCTGGTCTGCAGATGTTGCTGAAGTGGCTTATGCAGAGAGGGATGAGAGGCTGATAATTGAGGATATATGCAGGCAGGAGGGCATTACCTGCCATTACAGCAAATTGAAGCCTGATTATGGTCTTGAGAGCAATATAGCTCAAAATATGCGTGAATTGGGAATTCCTGTAGAAGATGACGGGCATCCGGCGCTTCGCTATGCATTTCCGCCATATATTAATACACTGCCGATTTGTGGGACAAGTGAATGTATGAGGAAAAACGGCGTCAGGGTGGTGTTTACCGGACATGGCGGGGATGAAGGAGTCAGCCATCGAAGCAGGCCTTATGAACTTTTTTATAATCACGAGTATTATCATTTTGCCAGACAGCTATGGTCTCTTACTCATGGGCAGAAGCACAGGATTACCAAGACTTTGAAATCCATGTACAACGAACTTATCAAGGAAAGGGAGAAACTGCTTAAGCCTTTTCATATGCCTTTTGGAGTACCGGAGTTGTTGAACAAGAGCTTTGCCGGACAGTTTAAGGAAAAGGACATGCCAAGACTTAGTTTTTCGTATTCACCGATAGAGTATATTAAGGCTGGCGGAAGCGGTAACCGCCTTGACAATGTGGCGCTGCAGGGAGCCTATAATGGTGTCAGATATGTGGTACCTTATCTGGATTACAGGGTTATTGATTTTGCAGTGTCGGTTCCAAGACATCTGTATTTGAAGGGAAGAAAGAATCGTTATTTGTTTCGAGAGGCTTTTCGGGATATTATGCCGAAATCCCTGTACATACTTAGAGATAAACAGGAAAATAGTACGAATAACATTCCTCCTGACCTTGAATGGCCTGATAAGTTTGAAAAGATGAAGAAGGAATTTGCCGGTAAGCTTGACAGAAAAGTGTGGGAGCGGTATCTTGACTTCGGTGTTATAGATGAATGGCTGGAGAAGGGGAAGCCTTCCGATGATGGTAATGGGCAGGCGGATAATATCCTCCTGGGTGTCGGTTACTGTGCAATGGCGCAGAATGTGATAGATAAGGCTCGAAGCAGTAATATGTAAAGGAAGGATGCAGATATGTATTCATATATACTATATGGTATGAAAATTACATCTGACATTGAGTTTAGCCAGCTGGTGGGCTGTGTGGATGATAGGAGCCCGGATGTAATAGTGGAGTCGGGGGACATTCCGCAGTGGCTTGCAGATAAAGAGCAGGCTGGCATTCAATACGAATTCGGCGATAAGATTAGCTGGCTTTCCAACAGAACCTGCTATCTGTATATGGAAAAGGGCAACAGGATTACTTACCGGTTAAAGGAGGGTGGTAATCCGATGTATCTTAGGACCTATATACTTGGCTGGGGCATAAGCATGCTGGCGTTGCAGAGAGGAATTATTGCCATGCATTGCAGTGCCGTCGCGGACGAGCAGGGTGCGGTACTGATATCCGGAAGGAGCGGAAGCGGCAAATCGACGTTGACAGCTGCACTGCTTGAAGAAGGGTATCGGCTTATGGCAGATGATATGGCACTGGTGGAGGAGACAAAGGAGAGAATTATGGTGAGCCCTGCCTTTCCATATCAGAAGCTATGTAGGGATGCGGCACTTGAACAGGGATACAGGCTGGAGGAGCTGCAGTATATAAGTGAGGAAAAGGATAAGTTCCTAGTACCGTATCGTGGCGAGTTTTCCACGGAACCGGTACCGGTAAAAGGTTTTATAATGCTTGGAATTACCGGAGGGGACAAGGTTATCTGCGAGGAAGCGAAAGGACTGCAGAAATTTCAGATTATTATCAATAATCAGTTCCTTCAGGGACTGTTGGGCAAGGATAAATATAAACCTGAAATCGGCCAGAAATGCTTAAGCTTTGCTTCAAAGATACCGGTCTATTATCTTCTGCGCCCGGAAGGTGCGGACACGACCAAGGAAGTCAGAGCTAAAGTATTTGAAATACTGAACATTAGATGATTGCGAAACGCCAATTTTCACTGAACAGTAGTGCAATTTTACTATATTGCAAGCCGGACTATTTGCAAACGCCGGTGCTTAGCGGCTGTATTTTAGCCGCTTACGCACCGTTGCGATTTGCAACGAAGCGAGAGCGTGTCCGGTGGTAATATAGTAAAATTGCACAACGTCCGGTATTAAAATACAGAGTTTCGCAATTATGTAATAATGAACATAACAGAGAGGACAAGTACATGGACAAAGAATTTTTGAAAGAGTTAATAAGCTGCATTTCCCCTTCGGGAAGGGAAGAAATGGTGCAGAAGTGCATTTACGGACATTATAAAAATGACTTTGACGAGTTTATTGTGGAGGAACAGGGAACCCTTACAGGTGTATATAACCGTCAGGCTCCTTTTCATATCCAGCTGGCAGCCCATGCAGACGAGATAAGCCTCATTGTCACTGGATACAATTCCGATGGTTCTCTTCAGGTGGAAAGAAACGGAGGCGTAAAACCGAAGCTTTACATCGGAACCAAGGTTCAGATACTTACACCATCCGGTGTGATTAAGGGCATTGTGGGTGTGACGGATACCTTGAACGGCAAGGAAAAGGTAGAGGCGGATGAACTTTTTGTGGACATAGGCTGCGAGTCAAAAGAAGAGGCGGAAAAGCTGGTTCCAAAGGGCTCTTATATAGTTCACGACACAGATATGGTTGAGCTGCAGAATGACAAGCTTGCGGGAAGAGCGTTTGATGACAGAATAGGAGTATATATAATATTTGAGGCAGCTAAGAAGGCCATTGAAATGGGAGCGAAGTCCGGTATATATGCCACTGCAACCACCGGAGAGGAGACCACAGGAAGAGGAGCATTCTCCAGCGCCGGGAAGCTGAAGCCTGATGTATGTGTGGCAGTGGACGTGACATATGCAGCCGACTATAAGGATCCGGGGGAGCCGGGAGATGTGACCCTTGGCAAGGGCGGAGTAATCTGCAGGGGCTCAATCCCTAATGCAAAATTAAATGCCATACTGGAAGAATCGGCAAAGGAGCTTAATCTTCCTGTGCAGTTTGAAGTATTTGCAGGCAGAACGGGAACGGATGCAGATACCATGCTTAAGACCGGAGAAGGAGTTGTGCAGACTCTGTTTTCAATACCACTTCGGTACATGCATTCCCCGGTGGAGGTTCTGTCTGTGAAGGATGTTGATTCCATGATAGATGTACTGGCATTGTTTTTAACAAAATTAGATGGAAACACTTCTCTGCTTCCATACACGTTGGACTGAAATATTTTCAATAAAAAGCCGGGAGCAAAACAGTTTTGCTCCCGGTAGCTTATTATATCGCCCGTGTATATTTCTTAAGCCACTCATTTTCTTCCGCCGTCATGTACGGAGAAAGTGTCTCATATACCATTTTGTGGTAGTCGTTTAGCATCTTCTTTTCGCGTCCGGTCATTTCCTCCGGGTCAATAGCATCGAGGTCAATCGGGGCATAGGTTATGTTTTCAAAATACATGAACTGCCCGTACTCGTTTTTCTCTCCCTTGTGACATACAAGTTCATTTTCGGTACGGATTCCGTATTTCCCTTCCAGATATACACCCGGTTCATCCGTCGTAATCATGCCTTCCTCCAGCACGCCGTTCTCATTCCGGTTAGGCAATGACCTCCATCTGAAGCCGTTTGGTCCTTCATGGACGTTCAAAAGATAACCCACACCATGCCCGGTGCCGCATTTGTAGTCAATGCCCATATCCCACAGCGGACCGCGGCAGAGAATATCAAGATTTAAACCGATGCAGCCGTGTAGGAATCTCGCATTGGCAAGATTTAAGTTGGAGCGGCATACCGTCGTAAAATGAAGTTTCATCTCATCTGTTATCGGACCAAGTGCCATTGTTCTTGTAATGTCCGTGGTGCCTTCATAATAATGTCCGCCGGAATCTACCAGCAGAAATCCTTCCGGTTTCAGCTCCGTATCAGTCTCAGGAGTAGCGGCATAGTGCATCATTGCCGCATTAGCTCCGTAGGCGCAGATTGTGTCAAAGCTTAAATCAATAAAGCCTTCCTGCTCTTTTCTTCTGTCTGCCAGATAATCGGATGCGGAAATCTCTGTCATAGGTATCTTACCGATATTGGTCTTTAACCAGTACATGAATTTGGTAAAGGCAACACCGTCCTTTATATGGGCGGCTCTTGTATTGTCAACTTCAGTTTTATTTTTGACTGCTTTCATGATTTCTGTCGGATTATGCTTGTCTATAATCTTTATTTCTTTATTCAGGCTGTTGCAAATTCTATAATTGACAGTGGAGCGGTTCATGAGAACGCAGGCATCGTCAGGTATCTCAGGAACATAATCATAGATTGCATCATAGGGCTTGGTTGTTATTTTGTTTTCAGCAAGGTATGCACGAAGATCGTCATTCAGGGCTTCTTCCTGCACAAACCAGATGCATTCATCCTCTGTCAGTATCAGGTAGGATAAAACAACCGGAACGTGGGAGATGTCACCCCCTCGGACATTCAGAAGCCATGCAATATCATACAGTGATGTGAGAATAAAGAAATTGGCTCCATCCTCTGCCATTCTGGCACGAACCTCGGTAAGCTTATCGGCAGTACTCTTTCCGGAATACTTTTCCTCCAACAGAAATGCCGGCTCCTTCGACAATGCCGGTCTGTCTTCCCAGATTATATCAATCAGGTCTTCTGTTACATATAGGGAGCCGTTTTTCTTTGCAGCAATTTCTTCAAGCTTTTGGCCAAGATTTCCATTGACCACCCGGCCGTCAAAGCCGAGACAGCCGCCTTCCGGTAATGTCTGTTCGATATACTCATTTACCGTAGGGACTCCTTCCTCAGCCATTCGGAATAATGTCACTGTGCTTCCTTCAAGCTGTCGCTCTGCCTGAACAAAATAACGACCGTCAGTCCAGAGTCCCGCCTCAGTCATGGTAATCACTGCTGTCCCCGCAGAGCCGGTAAAGCCTGTAATAAATTTTCTTGCCTTAAAATGCTCACCCACATATTCAGACTCATGAAAATCTGCTGTAGGCACAAGGTAGACATTGATTCCGCGCTTTTCCATCTCTGCGCGTAGAGCTTTTAATCTTTCTGGTATCATGGTTATCCCTCACTTAATGTTATTATTTAAGTAAATTGCGAAACTCCGATTTCTAACTGAACAGTTGCGCAATTTTATTATATTGCAAGTTGGGTGCTTTACAGCCGTCGGTGTTTGGCAGCCGTATTCTGGCTGCCTATGCACCGCTACGAGCTGTAACGCAGCGAGAGCGTGCCCAACGGCAATATAATAAAGTTGCACAACGTTCGGTGTTCACTCATTGAGTTTCGCAATTACCTTTTTATTCTTTATTTTTGCTTCT
>CAMAKT010000133.1 GCA_945836135.1 uncultured Clostridia bacterium
ATTATGTCAGCTATCTGCTTAACGGTCTTCTGCTCCTTGACATAGAGCTGCCTTAAAAGCTTCTCTTCTTCATCCGGAGGAAGGGTGCTCTTACTTGCTTTTGATGACTTGGGCGGTTCGTTTTTAGGGTATTCCGGTTCATTCTGCGGAATTTCCGTTTCGTTCTGTACGGGTTCCGTATCATTCTGAGCATTTTCCGGTTCAGTCTCTCCTGCTGCCTTGTCGATAATGTCAGTGGTTATGTCCCGTAATTCTTCAGTAATGCCATGGTCCGGCGTTGTACCCTCTTGTAGTACTGCTGCCGGAATCTCTGTTATAGCATTTGTTATAACATTTGTTTCATCCGACATACTGATGCCGCATATTCTATGAAGCTCACCTGCTGCCTCGTTGATATTCCCCTTTACCAGCTTATGTATTGTCAGCATAACCTCCGCTATCTGGTCATCACTGAGGGCTGAGTGAAGGTCAGATACGTCACTGCCATGTCCTATCAGCACATCTGCACCGTCAAGTGTCTTAAGCGTTGCCTGGCAACTGTCGATTCGTCCAATCTTCTCATATATGCCGTTTACAGTTTCTTTTGCCTTTTCAATTATTTCAGTTGTTTCCATTCTCGTTTCCTCCATCTTCGTTAAATTCTGCGCATATAGTGCTTATTCCGATATCCCTCGTTAATTTATCCTGGTCAGCCTTGAAAAGCTCGCTGTTCATTCTGTACTCCTCAATCTTCTCATTGAACTTGTACAGGTAGTCCTTCATCACGCTTGGAGGGAGCTTAAGATAGTTTCTCATGGTCTCCGCCATGGCTGTAGCCACAAACATAAGCTCTGCCCGGCTCCTGCCACGGGCAACGGCAATCAGTTCCTCACGTCTTACGTTCAGGACGCTCTTGTTAAGGCCTCTGAACTCAATCTCTTTCTGCAGCGCATCCAGTCCACGTTCCTGTGCTATCCTGGCAGCAAAAGTCATTCCTTCAAGATAAATGCGCTCTTCCTTGGATGTTCTCGCCATAATGGCACCTCCTGTTATCTATTAATCCATTCATTGAACCTCTTTTCGCAGTCATCAGCAAAATTGCAACTTTCATCACCATAGGTGGCTGAGCATACGCTACAAGAAAAAATTCCATCTCCCTCGATTTCCATGTCACTTATAAGGTTATACATTCCGTCATCATCGAGTGTGTCTATATATCTGTGAAGTGCCTCCCTGCACTTTTCACGGTTACGCTTCTCGCCCATACACATCATTTCTCCTTTTGAAGTACTTTTAAAAAATCAATCATCAGAGTTGCACTGTCACCATAATGCTGATAAAATTCTCTCATTGTTACGCCTTTGGCAATCTGCTTACCTGCAGGGTTGTACATGTGGTATGAAGGATTTCCGTATACCGGTGGTTTGTCTTTATCTTCCACCCATGGTCTGTCTTTCTTTTTCTCCCAGCTTAAGCACTCCGCAACCACTATCCTGGTGCCGTCCTCAAAGTCATACTTGTAATAGCGGTAATTGATATTAGGGTCTTCGTACCACAATCCCCATTCCCGGTAGTTCTTCAGGAACTCCGCCCTCTGGTCATTATTTTTAAGCTTCTTAAGCTCCGGCTGCTGCCCTGCGCCCGGCATAAGTGTCTTATACATGCTTTCATTTTCTATGTCACCAAGGAACCCGGAAAGGGCTGCCACAAGCATCTTATACTTGGTAATATGCTTTGGTTTATCCTTGATTTCTCCAGACTTCATAATTTGCTCCATATATGATTTAGCCTTTTCAAGTTCTTCTTTTGCAACACGGGCATAATCATTAACTGCCGGCTTAACATCCTGAATCAGAGTGTCAGTGACTGACGGTGGTGTTTTCTGAACCTTTTCGTCATCTAACCATCCGCACCTGCCATTACAGTCTTCTTTACACTCTGCACAGCATTTTATTCCGTCAGTTCCACAGCAAGAGCAAAGTCCATACGGATTCTTTCCGGTTATGCACTTTCTGACAGTATTTTCCTTCACCTCCACAATCGTCGGCTTTGAATCTTCTATCTTCTTTCTGACCTGACCGAATATGCCTCCTGCCTCCGCCGTGAAGCTCTTCTCAACAAGCTCCGTCTTAAATACGATCATATTATCCTCAAGAGTGATATAATAATCGCTCCCATTGCATGTTACCAAGGCGTTCTGCCCTGCTGCCTCCTCGATGCTTATTCCTCTGCTCTGAACATATGATGCCAGCATATCCACATAGCTGTTAATAACTGCTGCCATATCAGTAACATCTGCCATGGCTGTGGGCTCCTCACAAACTTGCTCTTCTTCGTCCATGATTCCAGATGTTTCGGCGTCACTTTCCTCATTCTCTTCAAAATTGCTCTCCGTACTTGCATTTTCGGGCATTTCAGGCATTTGCGACGTCGCAAATGTGTCCTCTTTGACTTCATCTTCTAAATGTTCAGACGTTTTCTCCAGTGACGATATTTCATACTCAAGTTTATATATAATTCTCCCACACTCTGATATCGCAGAAATATTAGCTTTAACATGCTTTTTCCAGCATTTGCGGCACTCCTCGGCGCCTTCTTTCTGTTCTTTATCTCCATGTCCCCACTGAGTACGAATACATGAATTGTTATTCGACGGACAGGAACCACTTTCAGCAAGTTGTTTCCAGTCATTAATTTCTTTCTGATATGTGGCAAGCTTTCTTTTTTCGGAATCCAGCTTGAGCCTTGCAATATCAAGGGCGGAAGCCTCTTTCGTCTCATGCCGGAGCTGCCTTATCTCCTTAACGGTCATATCCGCCGTAACCTCTTCAAGCTGTTCATCAGTAAGATAAAGCATCTCCTGAAGCTTGGCGGCTCCCATGCCCTTATATCGTTCCTGCATAAGCTGAGGGTTGTCCGGGTCACAGAACTTCTCGTTAATGTCAATAAAGCGGCTGGTCGACGTGGGCGACAGTCCGTACTCCTTCCTGGCAAACTCGGTTATACTGCCGTATCCATCCTGCCGGAAGCTCTCATTACCGGCTATCACACGTAGCATATAGCCTATACGGAACATATTATCGGCGGTGGTCTTAAGGTTCTCTGCAATCTCCGCCTTCATACTCAGGTATTCATCAATTGTGATCTGGTGATATTCCATTCCTTGTCTCCTTCCTGTAAAATCTCTCCGTCTCATGCTCAAGCCATGAGGCGTATTCATGGTCATGCTCCACCACCACCGAAATGTCGTTCCCATTCCGTATTGACAGAATGCGGAGCCATTCTTCCTTATTCGCAACATCCCCTCCGCGGGATGTCTTCCAGCCGCATTCAACCCACCTGTCAAGAAGCCCCTCGAAGCCCGAACGTACGTATTCAGAATCCGTGTGCAGGATTATGATGCAACTACGGTTAATACGTTCCAATGCTGACAGCGTAGCTGTAAGTTCCGCCCTCTGTTCTGCCATGTCATGGAGCAGAACGAAATCTTCAAGAGTCCTTGGTCCTGCCGGTGTTATGGTCTGAAGGACATAACCGCAGGCTCCGTCCCTCTTACGCGGGCCTTTTATTGTGGTGTATGTAAAAATGTCTACGGTCTGCTTATCCATCTCGCCCTCCTTCGTCATCATCAAGCCATGGTGGCTTATATCGTGCTTCCGTTCCCAGTCTAAATTCTGTATAGCGGTAATAACTCATTCCGGTAAACGGATTGGTTCCGCAGTAAATGCTGTTCTTGTCTATGTAGTATCCCGGTGTGGCTACGGGACCATTCTCAATGAGCTTTCGCACTGTCCTCCGTCTGCACTCCTTAACCTCCGGTTCCGGCCTTATCAGATTACGGGAGCAGCTGTATGCCTTGAACTGCTTGCGCTCCTCTTCCGGGAAGAGGCTTAACTGATTGTCCACCTGCTCGTCCGGGAGCTTGGCTATGTACTCGGCAAGATCCTCATAGCCTCCCTGCTCATACAGGCACTCATAATTGATTGAGTAGCCACCGGCACTCTTCCAGGCTGCCTTGATCAGCTTGTCCGTGTCTCCGCCTTCGAATCGGTTAATGATGAAATGCACATGGGCACCGCCACGCCTGCCTATCTCCTTCCGGTAAATCCACTTGAAGTCCTGGCTAATCTTCTTATAGCGGTATTTAAGATATGCTATGAACTTCGTAATGCACTTATTAAGTCTCTCCACCGTCACCCGGGTGCCCTTCTGAAATTTCAATGTCGCCCAGATATCATCAACCTTGAAATTCGCCTTAATCAGTCTCCTTAACTTGTTCACCCGGTTCGTCTGGTTCTGTTTCTTTATCTGCTCCGGGGTGGGCTTCACCTTCTTAGCCCGCTTCTCCCCCTTGGCTCCGTATCTCCCTGCATACTTATAAGCGTACTCATTGGAGAAATCGAAACTCCATTTCTCTACCCTGTACAACGTACCACCACTTTTCTCTAACTTTAATATACTAAGATTGTTACAAAAGCAGGCCGAAAGCCTTTATTTTCTTGACTTTTCGCGCCTGCTGTGGTACACTTAAATTGTCAATTTTGGTAGTACCACATGAGAGTCGGCGTAGTTAATACGCCGGCTTTTTTAATGTGCTTTGAGGCAGGTAATGCTTAAAATCATGTATCTGCGTCGGATTGCCCCGGCGGTTCTCCTCAATTTCCTGCTTCATTGCCATATCTGATACATAAATAATCATATCTTTTCGGAACAGACCCTCTACTATTATTGTGTCCTCGTCCTCTTTGTAGTAATTGCCGAAAAGTTCTTCCAGGTTCTCCTGTGGAAGCTCTGTATAATGCGCCACCGCATATACTTTGTGATAGAGGTTAATCGCCCCAACATACTGCCTCTGACGGCATAATGTTCTGAACTTCTCAGCATCTTTTCTCATTTTCTCCATGAGCTTCTTATCAGTCATGCTCCGCTCCTCTCTCAAGCTCTTCCAGCTTGTCCATCCAGGACAGCACTGTCTCAAAGTACATATTCTCTTCATTGTCCGGGTTACCGCAGTTGTAGGCTGTAAGCGCCTTGTCCATCTCTCCGTTGTTCTCTTCTAAGAGAAAAAGGATGATAAGGATGCCGCATTCCACGTTGTCGACAGGCTCATTGAGGTCAAGGTCTCTTTCGTCGGCAAGCCACTGCCACCACCGGGATTGTACCTGCATCAGTCCGGCGGATGCTCCGCCATCTCCTATGACATCAGCGTTCCCGGAGCTCTCAGTCATAATCACCGCAAGGATCAGCTCGTAGCTTATCTCATACTTGGCACATAGCTCCTTAATCTCATGCTGTAATGCCGCATCCAGCGGAATGTCATAGAGTGGTTCCGGTGCAGTCTCAAGCTCCGGCTCCCGCAGTGGCTTAGTCTGTGGCTCTGCTATGTATGCATACACCACCTCGGGCGGAATCGTATTAATTTCCACTGATGTTGCCGGGCTTGTCCTCTCCTCACGGAGCAGTTGCCCCGTGTCTGCCAGTATGCGGTGATAGCATCCGGCTCCCGCAGCCATGGCGAAGATAATTAATAAAATGTATTCAACCATGTGTATAAGCTTCATGCCGACTTCTCCCCATTAATCACACTGGCGGCAACATTAATCGCCTCAGCGATAATCCGGCCAACTGTCATATTCTTAAGTGCTCTCCCTATGCGGTGGGCATTATAAGCAATGTCACCGAAATTATTATGATGGGACAGCTCACAGCTTACGCCATACAGCGGAATTGCACAGAAGCCACCGTTTATGTGATGGCCGAATATGGTTAAGTAACTGCTGCCGTTGACTGCAACAGATATCTCGTTGATGCTGTCCTCCGGAAATACTCTTTCAATTTCCCAGTCTATTTTTGCCATATTATCACCCTACCTTCTCCTGTGATTCATCCTCTCCCAAGTCCTTAATGTTATTAAGGTCTCTTAAATCCTTACCGTCATAATCCTCCATGAACTTAAGTAAGGTTGCTTTTCTCACCTTATATGAGCCGCAGTATAAACATTTGAGTAATCCTGCCTTTCTAAGCTTGTGAACAAAAGCTACATTAACCTTTAATACCTTACTCACTTCAAGAATAGTCAATAATTCATCTTCCAAGTAAATCACCCCACTTTCTTCTCTGACACCAGCATCACGCCGTCCTTGGCTCCTGCTCCTTAGCCATCTGGTAGCCTATCATGATTCCTTTAATCTCTCTCCGCTCTTCCCGGGAGAGTTGCTTAAGCATAACCGCAAGCTCTCCGATATCTTCTGTCTGCTCCTGTAAAGATACATTCTCTCTGATATCTTCTGTCTGTTCCTGCAAAGTTTCACTCTGCGCCATGCGTTCACCTCCTCTCAATTTCAGACATGTTCTGAATTATCAATGTTAGCTCTGATTACAATATAGCAATCTCTGATAACTTTGTCAATACTTTTTTGTTATCTCTGCTAACTTTTTTTATTGACCTTTTAATTAAATAGTGATATTCTATCATTGAAAGGTAGGTGAAAAATCATATGACACAAGGTGAACGTATAAAAGAAATTCGAAATAATCTCGGTTTAACCCTTGAAAAATTTGGTGATAAACTCGGTGTTACAAAAGTTGCTATTTCGAATATAGAAAAAGGGAATAGAAATCTTACAGATCAAATGATTAAAGCTATTTGCCGTGAATATAATGTTAATTACGACTACATAATGTATGGCACCGGTGAGATGTTCAGTGATTTCCCGCAAACAGTTTTAGAGGAGCTGTGTGTTCAGTATGACCTTGATTGGCTTGATAAGCAGATAGTAGAAATGTACATAACACTTCCGAAGCAGTTAAGGGATTCCGTGAAAGAGCATATTAAAAAGACATATTTTAATGGCGAAAATAAAAAGAAAGCTTCAGATGATAAACCTGTTGTAATACGAGCAGCACATTTGAACCCTGGTGCTACTCCAGAGCAGATTGCCGCTGATGATGCCATTATGGAGAGCGATGATTTTTAATTAAATAATATAAGGAGAATACTAATGGATAAAAACGAAGAAAAAATGCCGTTAATTTATGAAATTGATGAAGTTCTTATTAAGGTTTCTGCAGGCTTAGGTCTGGTTTATACACTTTATTTATTTTATGTTTTTTATTCCTCTTATAGTGAAAATGTTTCAATACTTACATTTATAGGAATCAGCTTAGTAGCAAGATATTATATGCCGCACATAATATGTACAATACTTGCGGTTGTACTAAACATATTAAGCATATTCGTTGACTGCAACGGCTTATTACTTGCAAGCGCAATATTATATACAATAGCAATTATTGTTTTACCTGGTATTTTTTATTGGTTATTGTTAAGCACAATTATAATGTATGTATCATTTTTTATTTTTTCAAAATAGTAAACATATAAAGCGAGTGATTTGATGAGCTATGAGGATTTACTCAAAGAATATACTGACGAAAATGTGATTATAAAAGAAAAACCGCTGCAATCAAGCAACGGTAGAATTTATCGCAATAAAATTGCAATACGGTATGACTTATCCACAGTGGAGAAGGCCTGTACACTTGCCGAAGAACTCGGTCATTACTACACTTCCTCAGGAGATATTATTGACCAGTCCGATACCATGAACCGCAAGCAGGAGTACCATGCACGGATGTGGGCTTATAATAAGCTTCTCCCC
>CAMAKT010000134.1 GCA_945836135.1 uncultured Clostridia bacterium
GCGTAATTTTCCAGTTTCCGGTAATCTCTTGCCAGATGCTTCAAATCTTCATAATTCTGAGTTGGATAACCATCATGCCCTAAAACACCGTGGTAAAACTGTTCTTTTCCGCCATACATGGTTCTCCAGGTCCATGCCAGAGCCATCTGCCCCCGATTGAGGAGCCCCAGCATCATCTGCATATAAGTATAATCTTTGGGTCCATGAGCAATTCCCTCTGTACCGGTCTGGAATTCCAAAAACCAAAGCGGCATATTAAGCTCTCCCACATCATGCTTCATTACATACAGAAAATACTGCTGTCTCCAATCATTTACATCATAGAAGGGATAATGCCCCATTCCCGGGTATTCCATGAATTTCTCGTTTTCCTTGAGATAATCATATCCCAGCTTCTGATTGTCTACATAAAGATTCGTTGTACATGTAACTCCCGGAGCATGCTTTTGAGCCAACTCACGGAACTTTGTCATAAACGCAATCTGTCCATCCGAAAAGAATCTGCGCATGTCAATATAGGCTTCCGGAGCTCCCTTTGATACCTCATTTTCCTGTAATGCCACATCCTCAAAGGAGGATAACTTGCGACACCACCGCTGGGTATTCCAAGCCTTATTTAACGCTTCTACCGTTCCATACTTATTCTTAAGCCATTTTACAAAGCGTTTACGGGCATACTCAGAGTAAGACAGCATGCCTGAGCCCACCTCATTGCAAAGCCCAAAGGCCAATAAAGCCGGATGCTCCCGATAATGCTCCATCATCCTCTGCGCAAAACGAAAGGCATAAAATTGATATTCCGAATCTGCCACATCCTCCATATAACGGTGCAAGCTCTCCTGCATAATACCGTCTTTACTGCCAATGTTACATCCCGGGCAAAGCTTATGTACCCATACAGGTGCCGGTCTGAGAGAAATATCCAATACTACCTTAATTCCTGCCTGATGAAATAAATCCATTACTTCATCAAACCATTCAAAGGTATAAATACCATCCTGCGGCTCATAGCTATCCCATGCCAAATGTCCCATGCGGACGGTATCAAGTCCTGCTTCCTTCATCAAACGAATGTCCTCTTTCCAACGATCTTGGGGCCAGTCATGGGGGTGATAATTAGTTCCTATATATAAGCTCATGATTCTTCACTTCCTATCATCTGAATAATTGCTACATCCGCTTCTTTTAACACAATGGGATCACCGGCTCTATAACTACATCCGGTTAAAATATTTTTTCCATCCTTCTCCATTTTCACCAAGAAAGGCTCTTTTGTATGATTTAACAAAAACAGAAATTCTCCGTTTTTATTTTTTCGCAGGGTTGCTTCAATGCCTTCCGGAGCCTGAATTACAGGCTTTATATCAAGCTCTTCACAGATAGCTTGCAGAAAATCCCTGTAAAAAGACTCATCGGTTCTGGTTCCCACATAATATGCCAAGCCATTTCCATACCGATTCTTCGTTACTACCGGCATACCCATATAAAAGTCAGAATTGTAACTACACAGCTCTTCTGCACCTTCTAAGTGCATCAAATCACATGCTAAGTATGCAGGATGTGTTTTTCCCTTGTAATAAAAAGAATTGCTCTCTTCCTCCGGTAACGCATCAATTTCCTCTACCCAGATTCCCAAAATATCACGAAGTTTTCCCGGGTAGCCACCTGTTACTACCAAATCATGCTCATCAACATATCCACTGAAGTAAGTGGTTAAAAACGTTCCACCGTTCTTTACATATTCCCTGATTTTCTCATCATATCCTTCTTTGCACATATAAAGAAGTGGTGCAATCACAAGTTGATATTCAGATAAATCATCCTCAACACTTATCATATCCACACTGTGATGAAGATTATAAAGAGCCTTATAGTATTGCTTTACCTCTTTCGGATAATTAATGGATTTACTGGGTCCGGCAGAGAATTCAGATGCCCACCAATTGTCCCAGTCAAAAAGGATTGCAATCTTGGAATCCATACGGCTTCCTAATGTCAAATCCTTCATTTTATCCTGCAATTCCAATCCCATATCTTCTATCTCACGGAACACTCTGGTATCTTCATGGCCCACATGATCGATTACCGCACCATGAAATTTCTCACAGGCACCAAGGCTTCTGCGCATTTGGAAAAACATTACCGTATCTGCTCCATGTGCAACAGCCTGATAACTCCACAGTCGCATAACTCCGGGTCTTTTCAGCTTACATATGGCATGCCAATTGTTTACGCTTGGGGTCTGCTCTAATAAAGCAAATGGCTTACCCTGCTTTAACCCACGCATCAAATCATGCCGCATGGCTATCTCTGCCGGCTCATCATTATACTCCGGATAGTTGTCCCATCCTACAAAATCCAGTTCCTTACTCCACTTTTGATAATCTAATGTTTTAAACATTCCCATAAAATTGGTTGTTACAGGAATATGGGGCGTAATTTTTGTCAAAATCTCCTTTTCTATCTTGTAGCATTCCAGCATACTATCGGAATTAAATCTGGCATAGTCCAGCGAGATTCCCTGAAATGTAGTTCGGAGGCCGTCGTTTTCAAACTCTTCCGTTATAAGACTCGGTGCCACGATATCCTCCCAGTCATATAAAGTATGACTCCAGAAATTCATATTCCATGCATGATTTACTGCATCAATCGTTTGATATTTCTTTTGCAGCCATTCTCTGAATTTCTTCTCGCAATTCTCACAATAACAAATTCCGCCATACTCGTTAGATACATGCCAAGCCACAATATTGTCATAATCTGCATATCGCATTGCAATCTTCTCAGTTAATGCAGCCGCATATTTACGGTAGGTGGGACTATTGGGACAGGCATTATGACGTCTGCCATACTTCCTGCGTACACCATTTGCCTGGGTTCGCAAAATATCAGGATGTTTTCTGGCCATCCATGCGGGGTGTGCACCTGTTGAGGTTGCCATGAATACCTTGAACCCATTGTCTCTGACCAGCTTCATAATCTTATCTAATTTGCTAAAATCATAGGTATCTTCATCGGGCTGTAGCATTGCCCAGTTGAATACATTTAGCGTCAAAATATCTATATTCGCCAGTTTCAACATTCGCATATCTTCTTCCCAGACTTCCTCCGGCCACTGCTCGGGATTATAATCACCACCATATAAAATCTTTTTTATTTTGTCTGTTTCAATCATAAGAAGCCTCCTTGCCCAAAGTAGTATTGTATCATGCCATTTTAATATAGTATTATTGTATCTTTACCGCCAGTGCGTAACAATGGCATATGTTTTGCTATATTTGTCATAAAGTACGATTTAGAATTGCACTTCTTTTCATAATAATTTATACTATTTGTATCACATGTAACAGGAGTCAAAATGAACACACAGAAAAACTCAATTCCTTTAACGGGAAGTATGCAGATTAACATCAAATATGCCCTCTCCGCAACTCATGACCACAAATGGTATGAAGTAAAAACGAAAAGTGAATATGCTATCTTTATTATTCAGGAAGGCATTGTAAACATTGAATATAATAAAACTCGCTATACTTTGCATCCGGGAGATGTTTTCCTCTTTTACCCGCAAATACTGTATCAGGCATTTACGCCATCAGAAAGCTGTCGGTTTATTTTTATTCACTTCGATGCGATTCTTGGGCACAATCATCAGGCACTACACTTTTATCCCTTTGACGGACATTACCCTGCAAATCAATTTACCCACGAGCTGGATAGCATGTGCTCCGGCTTTCTTTCCATGCAAAATAGAGAACCATTTGCAGAATTAAGCCTAAATGGTTCTCTCACGCTCTTTTTAGCAAGTGCTATGAAATTGAAATATGAAGTAAATGAAGCCGGATCCGTTTCTACGCAAAAAAATGCTTTGGCAAGACTTCAGCCGTCTCTAATCTATATTGGCGAACATATCCATGAGCCAATATCTATACATGAATTGGCTGATAGTGTACGCTTATCCGAAAAGTACTTTATCAGTTTTTTCAAAAAAGTAATTGGTATTACACCCACTAATTATATTATTCAGGCCAAAATGAAGAAAGCCCTTGAATATTTACATGAGCACAAATATTCTGTGAAAGAAGTAGCTACACTTGTAGGTTATTCGGATATTTACACCTTTTCAAAAGTATTCAAAAAGGTTTATGGGATTTCACCATCAAAAATATAACCATCCTTCCGGAATATACCAATTGGGCATTTGACCTCAAAATTTCTCAAGCAGTCTTTTATATTCTTCCTGAGAAATTGGTAATAGAGACCCATGACGATACTTAATGTTTTCGGGAAACGAAGTCACTTCAACAACGCTCTCAAACTGCCCCTCTTGCAGATTATCCGTAACAAAGGGTTGATATCCGCCACGTGTGGTCAGATTATCCAACATTAACATCCATGAACCCTTGTCATTCTCCTGACAAATAGTGGGCCCCTCATGGTTGGGCGCAATACTATGGATATTGGTTTGCACAGGTTCCCATTTCCCACTGAGTGACTCTGCTGTATCCATCTGAATACGGTCTGTTTTATAAAGCCGATAATATCGGTTTCCACATTCAATCAAGGTGCAGTCAAAGACATGCTTCTTTTCAGAATCAGGCGAGGCAATATCCATATCCGGATGCAACGACAGGTCTATGTAAAGTTCCGCTTTTGTAAATGTTCTAAAGTCTTCGGTATATGTCCGATATAAGCGCAGCCAGCCATAATCATCCTCCGGTAGTTTGGAGGCACCAACTACCATATATGCCTGTTTCTCCTTGTCCCAGATGCATTTTGGTGCCCAGAAGCAACCGGCATCCTCCGGTGCCATCCACACCATTCTTGCCGGACTCCAGTTAACCAAATCCTCCGATTCCCATATTACCATGCTTCGACTGCCCGGATTAGGATTGTCCGGAAATGCATTGGTACATTGCCGCCAAGCCTTGTTTTCTTCAGCCAACTGCATTCTGTGATAAATGGATAAATCCGTAGCAATAATGTAAAAGTGATTCCCCTCCTCCGACCGTATAATAAAGGGATCTCGTACTCCGTTCTCCCCCACATCACTTATTAGAATCGGCTTTCCGCCATTTAAAATTTTCCAACTTCTACCATCCTCTGATACAGAAAAATAAATCTGTTCATGCTCGGGCGCACTCTCCGTTCCGGTAAAATGTACGAATAAATAAGCGCTCATTATGCATGACACAGAAATATCTTGGGGCTCATCTTGGCTTTGATGATAAATCAGCAGATGTCCGCATTGCTCAATACGAATCCGGTACTCGTTCCCCTAAGGATAATTACCTTGCTTTACTGGCAGAGACGCTGGGGGGTGTCACCCCTCGCGTTATCAGTACCTAACATAGATAGCTATGATGGTCTGATGCACACTCTTTTTGCCTTGGAGGATATTCATGGCTTCAAGATTACAAATATTGATGGAGAAATCTGTCTTAGTCTTAAGAAGTTTGATAATCCATCCTATCCTCAGCTTTTTGATAACTTCACTGCTTGGTATGAGCAGGCAAGCAAACTTCGTGAAGGTCAAATTTCGAAGGAAGAATATGACGAATGGCGTTACCAATACTCCATGAATGATTCCTCCGGTATTACCGCGTCTGTGGATACTGACCACTAACACAAAGCCGGTTGCGCTTCTTTCAAGTAATATTCTACGGAAAGCAACAGGCTGTGTCGTTACCCAAATATTGTACTTCTTGTACAATGGGAATAGACTTTTGCACCGAACCCGACAATTAAAGATTTTCAAAGCACGCAAAAAAGGTCCTACTGAAAACTTCGTTCAGCAAGACCTTTTCTATTGGACTTAACTTCAAAACCACTCGCTAATCATAAACAAACATGTTTAGCAAAGTGTTAGCAAAGTGTTAGCAAACCATTTTTCAAGATATCTCAACCCCGCATAAATACTGAGTTTTTCGATTTCTCGCTGCTACTCAAACTCGAGTGTCTGGATAAAATTCTTATTATTTTCCAAATGAAATAATTGATTTTGGGTTGCAATATTATCTATATTATCCCATTTTATTTTGACTAGACAAAAAAGTGTACTCAATTTGTACTCAAATCATTCTTGCTAGTAAAAGAAAATAAATGATAAGTACACTTATTCTCTTAAATACTTTTCTGATTTTATTACCAAAATGATAGATATGGAAGCAATGATTACAGAGAATAAATCCGCAATCGTATAAGCCACCGCAATTCCGGTAAATCCCATAAAATGTTCCATCAGGTATAGACACGGAATCAGTATTCCTCCTTGTCTAAGTACCGAAATAATTGTCGCTGGAAGTGCCTTTCCGCAAGCCTGTAAAAAGTTTGTACTCAAATAGAATATTCCCATGAATGGACTAGCTAATAACAAATAAATAACTAAACTCTCGCCCATAGAAGCTGCACTAGTATTTTTCAAAAATAAACCAATAAGTTCATGCTTTGTCATAAAACAAATGATAGTAATCATTGTTCCGAAAACAAAAGTCAACAGCAGCAATTTCTTTAGAATTTCTTTCATTCTTTTTCCATTTTTTGCACCATAGGTATATGCCATTAATGGCTGCACTCCCATACAAATTCCCATATGAATCATAGTAATTACCATAACTGCTTTTCCAGCAGCTGCCATAGCTGCAACAGTGTCTGTACCATATCCAACTAGTAATTTGTTGGAAAATGTAGAAGCAAAGCCAGATAATAAACTGCTGATTCCATTAGGAAGTCCAATTGCAAGAATGTGAAACAAGGACATCGGATTTTTCATGGCAAATTTTGGATTCACACTAATCACTGTTGCTTTTTTCACTATGAAATATAGATAAAAAACACTACTTACCACATTTCCGATTACGGTAGCTATAGCTGCTCCCGCCACACCTTTTTGAAGAACTAAAATAAAAATAGGATCCAAAGCGATATTCAGTACTGTTCCCATCATATTTCCAATAAGTCCTTCCTTAATAGCTCCCTCTGCACGGAGAATAGATGCAAATCCTGTGGAAAACAGCATAAACGGAACTCCTACAGCAAGTGTTCTCATATAAGTGTAGGCTGAAACCATGATATCCTCATTTGCCCCTAACAGGTTCAAAATTGAAGTGGTAGAAGATAATATTACTACTGAACAGATTATTCCAATTATTACAGAAGTCATGCAGCAAAGACTGGAATATGTTTTTGCTTCTTCCTTTTTTTCTGCTCCAATAGCGTTTGCCACCACAGAACAGCCACCAGCTCCAAGCATAGTGGCAATTGCCATAACAAGAGAAAAAATCGGACTCACAATTGATACTGCTGCAACTTGTGCAGTATCCCCTAGCATTCCAACAAAAAACATATCTGCCATGTTGTAGATGGTCATAATTAGAATCGTAATACAGGAAGGAATCGCCAGCGAAAAGATAGCAGTCCAGACTGGCTTATCTCGAAACAAGGCTTCGTTTTTCATTGCTTATCTCCCCCCCCTGTTAAAAACAATATTTTCCTGCTACAACCTCTTCATTTCTTCCGTCAGGCAAAATAATCTTTGCCTTT